>JAPLVS010000064.1 GCA_026396995.1 Candidatus Iainarchaeum sp. | reverse complement strand
ATAAAATTGCATCCTTCTCTGAAAGGAAAACTTCTTTCAATCAAGGGCAAGGTGAAATCCCCTGGAATGAAGTACAGGCATTATTCCCCGAAGGCGCGCGTGATATTGGTCGAAGGCTGGCCCGATAATGTCAGGGCTAAGATGAGCGAACTAGCGCTCAAGTTCAAGAAGGAAAGGAAAAAAGTCGGCATCCTTTACTGCTCGAAAAAAGCTTTTTATCCAGCGGATTCCCTGAAGTTTGCCGGCGCTTCCCACAAGGCGGTTGCAAGGGATTTGTTCAAGCACTTCCGCTCCTTTGACAAGGAAGGAATGCAAATAATTCTCGCCGAAGCTGTCAGCGAAAAAGGCTTGGGCCTTGCTATAATGAACCGCATGAAAAGGGCGGCGTACAAGGCTGTTAACGTATGAAGGTGGATTGAATGAAAACTGGCATGATTGGGAAAAATACTGGATTGATTCTGGTTGCAATGGCAGCGCTTTTTTGTGTCGCCTTGGCTTGGATTTTTTTGCCCAATTTGCATGCGCCAACTCAAAATCCTTCCGGTAATCCAGCAATGACGCCAGACGTAAACACGCCAATAGCCGCAGAGCCGTCCGTAACACCAGAATATCGCATCACCCAAGCAAAGGCAATGCAGCAAATTTACGATGACTTTTACGGGCCGCCCTTATCCGATAATGGATTGGAATATTTTGCGCATTTGGTTGACCTGGATTGGAATAGCTCTTCTTTTCACCAGGTCATTAGCGATTCAATGGACTTGGCGTTGGCCAAAATGGAACCCCCCAATTCAGGCAGGGTGCAGCCGGTATTACTCAATATTGGCGTGAGTGGAACACAAAAACTGGAGCTTGCTGCCACCCTATTCTATCGCCAGGATGGACAATATGGAGTGATAATTGAACTTCACCTTGAACGAAACCCGGTCGGCGTAACAGCGCTTAATGCTGGAATAACTCCGGTGTACTTCTGGAGCAATGACTATGACTACCCTGTTGCCCACGAGATGCGCCATGTGAAAAGATTCGTTGAAGCCGGAATATTCGACGACAGTTTGGCGGACGAAAACATAGACTCTGCTCCCTTATACCAAAAATACCTTGTCAAACTAATGAATGACTACAACTTTCCTGCGGATTTCAACTCGGCTTTGGCTGCTGACCAGTTGGAAGAACTCGCGGTGGTCCTTGAAACGGACAATCCGAAAGAAATCGCTTTGAACATAGACAGGCTCAACCTCTTTACAATTGGCATACTTAAGAACGACGAATCTTTGGGAGTGCAAAAAATTGCACCGCTTTATTTGATGCAAATAGTGCTCGCGCGCCATCTTTCAGAGGCTTACGCCAAGCCAAGAGTGCAAAAGTCAAACTATTCAATCCGAGCCAGTGCATTTGACGAAATGAATGTATTCAGCACTTCTTTCAGAAACGAGCTTTACAATGCCTACCCCGAGAATGCGGAAACAATGCAAAGCCTGGAAGCGATTTACGAGGAAGCAGCCAAACAGGCAATAAAGGAAAACTCAGAATGAACAGCCTGCATTTACACTAACTGTTCACTTGGCAGAAATCGCCCCTGCCGAGATTCGAACTCGGGTCACCGGCTCCGGAGGCCAGTATTCTGTCCACTATACTACAGGGGCTCCTGAAAGAGAAAGGGCTCGCAAAGGAATAAAAACTCCTCATCAGTAGTTTTTTGGTTTGCCTTTTTTATGGAATTTGGGGTGAGAGGATGACAAGATGTGCGGGATGCGGAAAAACAGCGACAACAACAAACAAAGCAGGAGTGCCAACCTGCGCGCGATGCCAGAGCTCCACTATCCAGATGCCTTTGTGCCCTGAATGCGGCTCGACAATGGCGCTCAGGACAGGAAAATTCGGTTCGTTCTGGGGCTGCAACATGTACCCGAACTGCGTTGGGACAAAGAGATTGGGGCAGAAATAGTTCAGGGCTTGCGGGCAGGGCGCGGCCTGATTTTTGGCGTCCTGTGCTCTAATGTGTCTTTCCTTATCCTTTCTCGGAGTTTTTCCCTTTCGAGCTCGAAGTCCATTCTGTCGGTGGGGTTGGAGCCGCGTCTTTTCAACTGTTTGTCTCTAAGCGCTGTCATGCCTTTTTGGTCTGCATGCCTTATGCTTCTCAATAAGGGGAACTGTTTTTTTGCCTCGTTCAAAACCCTCCATTCAAGCACCTGGGCAATCCCGTGCCTCCTGAAAAAAGATTGTACGCCTTCTTTTTGCTTAAACGGGTAAACTTCTTGCCAGACAGCATCCTTCCTGTTTTTTTCGATTCGAATGTTAATATGGCCTAACAAGCTGCCTTCGCCCAAAAGCGGATATCCCATGCTTGGAGCCCAGTTATTGTAACTGTCTATCCGCGCCCGTATCTCTTCAGTGGAAATAAAATCACGTGATGGAATCCCCGAACTTACAATAAATTCAGTCCCAAACCACAAAGAACCGTCCTTTTTCTCTATAGTGCCGAAGGCCATCTTCAGCCCAACATGCTCCTTCAATTCAGCCATACAGATATTCCACTCAAGGATTATTTTAATCTTTCCGTGGTTTTCCGGCTTCAGGTTTTTGTCTTAGCCTTTTCCTGCCATTTTGGGATGTAATCGATTAATCCGTTGGCGCTTAAGAAAAATGCAATCACTGCAACCGGTTCGAAAAGGTTTAATGCAGAGTTCAAGGCAAGGAAGCCGCCGAACAAAAAAAGCGCAAGCAGTGCGGCA
>JAPLVS010000048.1 GCA_026396995.1 Candidatus Iainarchaeum sp. | reverse complement strand
AAAATATTTAAATGCAGGCGCCTTTCCTATTATACATGCAGGCATTTGATAACGCATTCGGCGCAGAATGGCTGGTCCGATACAGGCAATGGGCCGAAGCATTGCTCTACTCTTCTTTTTGCTTCCTCCTGCCCTTCATTTTAAGCCATTCATCGCAGCAATTATTGCTTGGAACGCTGGTGAATGCAGCAATAATCATTGCAGCAGCAAGGCTTGAATGGAAGCACGTGCTTCCCGTGATTGTTTTCCCTGTGCTCGGCGTTTTAAGCGCAGGCGCCTTGTTCGGTTCGCTCACTGCTTCGCTTTTATTGCTTGCCCTGCCAATCTGGGCAGGCAATGCGCTGCTTGCATTCGTTTTCAAGCGCGTTGAGAAAGCAGATTTCGCTGTCAGGGCTATTCTCGGGGCTGCAATGAAATCCGGCCTTATCGGCCTTTCTGCGTTCGCCCTGCTTTCTTTTTCCCTGGCGCCATCTGCCCTGCTTATTCCAATGGGCGCGGTGCAGTTTGTGACTGCTCTCTGCGGTTCGGCGATTGCGTTTTTCCTGCTTAAAGCATTAAATTAAACCTGTTTTTTCCCACCGTCATCTTTTTATTCTCGGACAAAATATATGATACTGTATGGCTGTAGAAGTAATTCCCCTGACCACTGTCGGGGTGATTGTGATTATTTCCCTGTTCGGCGGCCTTTTTTTCAAGAAAATGAGGCAGAACGAGGTCATAGGCTTTATACTTGCAGGCTTCCTTTTGGGGCCTTTCTTCCTTAATTTTTTGCATCCGGAAGATGCGCTGATAGGCGGTTTTTCCCAGCTCGGCCTTTTCTTCCTGCTTTTTTACCTTGGGATAGAGTTGTCCTGGAAGGAATTCATTTCAGCCGGCTCGGCTGTTTTTGGGCTTGCAATAATAGACCTGCTCCTGATTATGGGAATAAGCTTTTCAGTAATGCTGATGCTTGGCTACAGCCTGTTTTTTTCGCTTGCTGTCGCCGCAATGCTCGGCAACACAAGCACCGCGATTGTTGCAAAATTCATTTTTGACAGGAATCTTGGCCAAAGCAACGGCGCCAGGGTTTCCCTTTCGATAAACGTATTGCAGGACTTTTTGGGCATCATGCTCCTTGTTTTCCTTTCAAGCATTGCCTCGACGACAAAGAAAGGGTTTAATACCTGGGAAATCGTCGGCACAGCGATTACTGCGCTTGTTTTTGCAGTAAGCGCTTTTTATGCAGTGAACTACCTTTCAAAGATTGTGGAAAGATGGATGAAAGACGAGGGCTTCGGCTTCAACAAGCTCACGCTTTACGCGCTTGGCGTTGTCCTGATTGTTGCAACCCTCGGCCAGATGCTCGGCCTCTCCGAAAGCCTTGGCGCGTACTTCGGGGGATTCGCGCTCAGCGAAACAAAATCAGGCAAAAAAATCAAGAAAGACCTTGTTTTCATAATGGACTTTTTCCTTGTTTTCTTCTTTGTCGCATTCGGCACGACAATAATGTACGATCCAGCCCTCCAGAAAGTGGTGCTGCCTACTCTCGGCGACTTTGTCATGACCTCCGGGCTTGCGCTTCTCCTGAGCTTTATCGTGATTTTCGGCCATTCGTTTTCCACGAGGGTTTTTGGGACACTGTTCGGCTTGAGCGCCGAGGATGCAACTGTTTCAGCAATCCTTTTGTTCCCGTTAGGGGAATTTTTGGTGGTGATAGCGACTGCTGTCGCAGGCATCCTTGTCGGGGCAGAGGCAAGGATTGTGAGCCTTCTGGGCTTCCTTTTGATACTTATCACGCTGGTCATGTTCCAGCCTGCGTTCGAATTGCAGGGCCTGCACCAGAAAATAATGTCATATATCCCGAGGCTCCCAGAGCCGAGGAAAAATACAGTAATAAAACCACACACGACTTACACATTGCAGCAGGCAAAAGACATGGCATTGAACCTTTTTATCGTGCTCTGCCTTGCATGGGTAGCAGTTGTAATATACCTCACGCTGCCTGACTTCGGCGTTCCAATAAAATACAGCAGGGAAATAACAGCCTTTGCGGCCTTCCTTTTCTTTGCCTCTTACCCCTTCTACAGGGCATTGAGGGCATTCAAGAGGATTGTGAGGCAGACAGCATACGGCGCGCTCTGAAAACTGGCTTTTTTCCGGTAGGGCAAAATTTATTAAGCCCTGAAGCGTTTAATTATTGGTTCTATTAAACCGCGAGGTGTTGTCAATGAAGTTTTTTGGACTTAAGGCAGGCTTGGCTGCATTTTTGCTTTTAATGGTTTTTTCTTCAGCGCTTGCCGTGACTTTGCCTGACGAAAGGCCGGACATTGTGAGCGCGACAGCGCAAAAGGACAAGGCTGCAATAGTGCTTATACGGACAATCATTTCAGGCCAGGCAGTATACCCTTCGTTTGAACTGCAGTTCGGAGCAGCAGGAGGCGGCATTGTCGGGACCTGGCAAGGCCAGAGCGAAACGGGCCAGAGCGAAACGTTCATCTTCAATGAGGACAGCACCTTCAGGGACTGGAGCACTACCGGCCAGTACAATTTGCAGGGCACTTACACGACTTCAGGAAACAGCCTTACCCTGGCCTATGAGGGCATGGTCCCAGTGACAGGCACTTACGCGATTTCAGGAAGCACCCTTACCCTTTCATTCCCAACACTCAATGCGCCTAGCGCTTCCTACACCCGCTCAGGGACTGCGGCTTCGACCGATGTCGTGGCAAACGCCGAAGCAATGCAATTGGTCAAGGTCGAAGGCACAGGCGCAAAAATCGAATCTGACAGCGTCACTGCCGGAGGCAGCGGTTCAGGCTTTATTGTTTCCTCGGACGGCTACATTGTAACGAACGCGCACGTTGTTTTCACAGGGCTCAGCAACGAAGACGAATTGCTGAAATCGCTTTTTAACGGAATCCAGGCAAATTTCATCCAGGAATTCTCGCAATACTATAATATCCCTGACGACCAAAAGGAAAAAATCGTGTCCATCCTTTCACAGAAATTTATCAATTATTTCCTTGCAAACGGCTCTTTCTCCGGGGTTACAAAGAATGTTTACGTGATCAACGGCAAGGCAAAGCCAGGAGAGAAAGTCGAGAACGGCTGGATTGCAAGCGTGAAAAAAGAAGGCTCAATACAGGACAAAATCGGCGAGGAATGGTCCTGGGGAAGGGATGTTGCAGTGATAAAAGTAAACGCCTCAAACCTTCCGACTGTCAGGTTGGGCGATTCTGACAAGGTCGAATCAGGCGACAAGTTATTCATTATAGGATATCCGGGCACAGGCGCTGCAGACCTCTTCGAGCCCACAGCAGAACTCGAACCGACAATTTCGCAGGGCGTGGCCAGTTCGAAAAAAACAATG
>JAPLVS010000006.1 GCA_026396995.1 Candidatus Iainarchaeum sp. | reverse complement strand
AGCGAACTTGACATCGAATACGAACAGGGCCTTGAGGCATTCTGGATAAAAGACTGCACAACTGCAATGGCCAAATTTGAGGAAGCGCTCGCCCTTTACCCAGAGCATCCCTTCGCGCAGGAATACATCAATGAATGCAAGCGCGCCATAAAAGCAGGCGAGGTTTCAGCGGCCACGCCAACGCCGGCTGCACAGGCTCCGGCAACAGTGCAGCTGGACATTACAACGCTTGTGGTAATACTTGTTGTGCTCCTTGTTTTGGGCGGCGTAGCTTCCTATTTCCTTTTCTGGAAAGGAAAAGGAAAGCCAAAGGCTGCACAGGCTGAAGAGCCGAAGAAAGCGAAATGGCCTGCAAAGCCGGCGAAAGGCAAAAACTTCTGCCCGAAATGCGGCGACAAGCTCGAGGACGGCGCAAAATTCTGCGAAAGCTGCGGGGCAAAAATATAGCCCTGCATTTTTTTATTTTTCTTTAATCAGCCCTTCACTAATTCTATCGTTACAGTGGCCTGTGCCAGCAATCCGCTTTCGCCAGTCAGCCCTTGACTAGCTCGATTGTTGCAGAAGCCTGCGCCAGCAATCCGCTCTCATCCGAAACCTCAAAAAACAGGTCATACGGCCCAGGGAAAACGCCGCCGCATCCCGCAGTGCAGTAAGGCGTTGTTTCAAGGAATTCAATAGTGTTATGCCCTGCATTCACGTCTATTGTTTTTGTTTCATCGACCTTGTCTGAGCCGTTCGCATTGATGCCGTGCAATCTTGCAGTGATTCCGCCTGCGCCCTTGCTTGCATTCAGCACAATGGATGCCTTCAATTGCTGGCTTGAAGAATAAACGTTCTTGTCTGTGGAAAAGCCTGTTATCTGTACCTGAAGGGCAGTGTTTTCCTGAACAGTCGGTGCAGGCGACGGTGTTGCTGTTGCCTGGAGGTTTCCTGCCGAAGCAGGGCACGAAGCAGTGCCGCAGGGAGTGCTTTCCGGCGCCTGGGGCTTGCTTTCACTGAGGGCGAATGCTGCAATCATGCCTATAAAAATAATGCAGAACAGTGCCGGAACTATTGTGTCCACTAAAAAGCCCCCTTATGCCATCGGAAAGGTTGCCCCAATCCAGTCGCCCACATAATGGGTGATTATTACAACCGCTATCGCTATCGCAAGGTGCTCCAGCACGACATGGTGGATTTTTTGCCCGCTGGTCCTCCCGATATACAGGCTGAACACGACAATGAGCGCCAGGCCGTATGCCACGCTTGCGATTATTGCTAGTTCAAGGCTAGCAATGAGGAGAATCGGCACCACAAAAGTCATTGCGAAAAGGAATTTGGAAATGAAGGTGGCAGCGGTAGATTCCCATATCTCTTTCTGGGTGTGCTTGTTTTCTGATTCCTCTGAAATGTGCATGCCGAGAGCGTCGGAAAAAGCATCCGCGACCGCTATCGCTATAACACCGCCTATGACCGCCATTTTGGAGTGCGTGCTCGAATCCAGCCCCACAATCATCCCCAGAGTGGTGATAATGGCCGAGGTAAGCCCGAAACTGAAGCCCTTTTTCCAGGAATCCTGCATGCTATAATATCTTTAGCATGGATTTAAAGGTTTATTTGTTCCAAGGCAATGCCTTTCAGGCAGGACAGATTTAAAGGCTTATTTGCTGGGCTTTGGCTTTCTTTTCAGCAGCAAAACCAGCACTATTGCCAGGGCGGCAACAGCGATTGCAACCGGCAGGGTGAAATCAGCTGCAGGCTTTGGCGCAATGGCAGGCGTAGGCGTCGGTTCAGGCGTTTCTTCGGTGCAGTCAGGGTCAACGCCTTTGGCGCAGTCAGGGTCACAGATTTTGTCTGTCAATGGCAGGCAATAGTTATCGGCTTTGTTCAATGGGCAGTCCTGCTCGCAGGAAAGGAAATTTTCTGCTGAATCGCACCTGCCGTTCTTGTTGCACAACACGCCCAAATCGAACCTTGCAATCTCGCCATCAACGCCCTCAAGCACGACATATTTTGCTTTTTCCATATAAGGCAGCCAGATTGTCTTATCGAAGTTTTTTTCGGCATTCTCATAAAATTTGTTCAAATCTTCTTCATTCATTTCCGCCCCATATGGCGGGAAAGCCACTGTGCCCATATAAACAAGCAATTGGTAAAGCGTCTGGTTTTCAGCATTCTTTAATTTTATTGCGTGCTCGCCTGTTTCCTCTGTTCCGCTCAGGTAATCCACGACAGCCTTGGCGCCGGCAATGCTCGGCGTTCCGTCCCGCACCTGCACCGAAACCCTTATTGTTTTCACAGGCGTTTCCGCAAAGCAATAGGAAGCGAAAAGCAAAAGCACAGCCAAACACAGCAAAACTTTTCTCATTTCAGCACCCGGTTATCGCCTTTATCGCTTCCTGCTCGAAACAGTCGAAATCGCGGGGGATTAAACCTTTTCTGCCGTTGATGATCATGGCTGGTCCCATTATGCTTGCCCCTACAACAGTTCTGCTTCCGGACTTGAAGGGGATAAACCTCCCTGTGCAGTCGAGGTATTCACTGTCTCTGTTCGGGCAGCAGGTGACCAGTTTTCCTGTTTCATAAGAGCATTTGTCATAGGTTGGGCAGTTTCCAAGGTCTGGGTTGTATTGGACCAGGATTTCGGTATAAGAGTATTGCGCCTTGTACCTGATTTCTCCTCCTGGGCCTGGATACTTGTTCTGGCTGCCTTTCTTTTGCTGGCCTGCTGGCTTGCCTGCGGCCCTCATCTGGGTGGCACACATTGAAAAGGCTTCTACGCTGTACTGGTCGCAAAAACTGAAAAATAGGTGCCCCAACTCATGTGAAAATGAGGCCTCTGGCGTCCCCATGCCAAGCAGTATGTCGTTGCGGTTGGGATTGCTGTAACCGTCAACTATATCGCATGTGCCGTCCGCCTCTTTGGTCCCGATTTGGCGGTTGGCCAAGGCCACAAAAGCTGTTTTCAAATTTGGGGTCAAACCTGCTTTTTTTGAAGCGCAGTTACTTATAATGTCAAAGTCCCTGGGTGCTGCAAAGCAGGAAACGTCGATGGATTCGAGGCCGCAGCCTTTTACGTCGCTCTCGCTTAGAACGATTTTTGAAACCTTTTTGCCGCAAGAGCCCAAACCGCTCTTTTCAAGGAAATAATCGTAAACGTTATTGATGTTCTGCTCGAAAGTTCCAAGCGAGGAATCAAGCGAGTGGTCCCATTGCAGTGGCATGAACAAAAGAGTGTATTCGCTGTCCTGCGCGAGTTCAGGGTATGACTGACCTGCGGATGGCTTTTGCTGTGTCTCCGGCTCCGGGTCTGTTGAATCCGGCATTTTGTCGCCGTCCTTGTCAGGTTCGAGCACGATTTCTGCTGGGGTTTGCGCAAGGCCTTTCACCGAAACCTCGAGCATTCCTGCAAGGTTCCATTTTATTTTATTGCCTTCAATGCAGGCATTCCCTGCCTTTACCTGCTCTTTCACATTGCCGATAAACGTTTGGGATTCGGCTTCCTGCGCTTCGTTCAATGGAATCATTTGTGTTGTGCCTCCGTTGAAAACGCCTTTCCCAAGGGAATATTTGATGCCTGACTTGTCGGCTTTGGTTACAGTAAGGCTTACATCTGCCGTCGCGCACAGGAGCGCGAAGTATGTTCCGGAAGGCATTGCTGTTGCGGTAAACAGTTTTATCGCCTGCTCCGGGGGGTAATTCGAGAGGTCGAGCATTGCAGCGTCTTGTGCATTTTTCCATTTTGCGCAGTTTTCTGGTTTTGCGCCTGCCTGGATGCCGTCCAATATGTTTGTGCCTTGTGCGTCTGTCCAATTGAACAGGGAAAGCGAGCCGTATTTTTCTGCTGAGAAATATTCTGTTTTTGTTGCCAAAGCGTAATATATTTTTGCCTTGCTGCCTGTTTCAAGGGACAGGGCAACCGGTGCTGTCTGCACAAGCTTCCCAATTTGGTTATTGGAGAACTCCATTATCGTGCCGCTCTTTATTTCCTGGAAGGAATCGATTGCAGCCTGGGAGCCGGCCGAAAGGCCCTGCGCCTGCGAATACTGCGCTTCAAAATCCGAAACACCGGAACAAGCAAGGGAAAAGGCTGCGCTGGAAAAAAACATCAGGAAAAAAGCCACTGGAAATGCCTTCGGAATGCGCATTTTGACCATTAGGATTAGTGTTGAAGAATTAATAAAAGTGTTGTGTTGCCCTTTTCTCCAGATTTTCGGCCTACCCAATGTTTTTTAAATTTAAAATACAGCGTTCTTATCTGTAACAGCATTTGGCGGAGGGTTTTCATGAAAAAGCATTCAAAAAAGCCTTTGGGCACGAACCTTGTGGCGCAGTTCCTTGGAAAGGAGCCAGGCGAATTCAATATTGGAGACCTGGCAAGGTTTGCTGCAGAAAACAGCATCCAGATGCTCAACCTTAATTATGTGGCTGCTGACTGCAGGCTCAAGACTTTGAGTTTTGCGATACGCGGCGAAGCGCATTTGAAAAGGCTTTTGGAATTCGGGGAAAGAGTGGATGGCTCAAGCCTTTTCCCGTACATCGATTCAGGCAACAGCGACCTTTATGTCGTTCCAAGGCTTAAAACAGCGTTCGTGAACCCGTTCTCAGAGATCCCCACGCTTAATGTTTTGTGCTCTTATTTCGACGGCAAGGGCAGGGAGCTTGAAATAGCGCCGGAATTCATTGTCAAAAAAGCCCACGAGGCTTTCAGGAAAAAGACAGGGCTTGAACTGCAGGCTTTGGGTGAGCTGGAATACTATGTTGTTTTTCCAAAACCAGAGCGGGAATTGTTCCCTGGCTGCTGCCAGAAAAACTACCATGAAAGCGCCCCATTTGTGAAATTCCAGGGCCTTAACGAGGAAATCCTCCGCACAATCACTCTTATGGGCATAAAGGCGAAATACGGCCATGCCGAGGTCGGGAACATAGAATTGGAGGGAAAGCGCCTTGAACAATTCGAAATAGAACTTGACCTTGAGCCGATAGAGGACATGGCAGACCATATCGTGCTTGCAAAATGGGCAATGAGGAACATTGCCGCGCTCCACGGCGTTGAAATAACGTTTGCGCCAAAACTCGCGGTCGGGCATGCAGGCACAGGCATGCACATCCACATGGCCGCATTCAAGGATGGAAAAAACGTTTTTTTGGAGAAAGGCGAATTGAGCGATACCGCTAGGAAAGTCATAGGCGGGCTTGTGAAATTGGCGCCAAGCCTCACTGCATTCGGCAACACAATTCCAATATCCTACCTGCGCCTCGTTCCCCACCAGGAGGCGCCGACAAATGTCTGCTGGGGCGACAGCAACCGCTCTGTGCTCATAAGGGTGCCTTTGGGCTGGCGCAATATCGGCAACCTGAGCGCAATCGCGAACAATTCAAAGGGAAGCGCAGGCACTTCAGGCGAGATAAGGCAGACAGTTGAGCTGCGCTCTCCTGACGGCTCTGCAAATTCCCATCTCCTGCTGGCAGGCATCGCAGTTGCGGCGACATACGGCCTCACAAGCAGGGAATCGCTGCAATTGGCAAAGGACAGCTATGTGGGAGTGAACATTTTCAGGGAAGAGCACAAAAAATTGCAGGAAAAGCTCAAGCAACTGCCTTCCTCATGCTTTGAATCTGCAGCAAAGCTCAGGGAGCAGGCATCGTTCTATCTTGAAGACGGCATATTCAACACGCGCGTCCTTGAAGGAATCGAAGGCCAGCTTGAAGCGCACAACGACAAAACCCTCAACGAGGACCTGAAGCAGGACAAGGAAAAAGCAGAACAATACATCAAAAGGTTCTTTTACTGCGGGTGAAGCCCTGGGCCCAAAAGCGGATAAAAGTGCTGTTTTTTCCAAGGCCCTTATTTTTTCCCTTTAGCGCAGATTTCCGCATGCCTTTTCAGTTCCGAAAAAAACTTTGCCGCAAGGCCATCGTAAGCGCTGTCTTTTATGCGGCCTTTTTCATCGAACAATTCCTGCACTTTTGGAAAATACAAAGCCTCCCTTATCGGCCACATGTGCAGTTCTACTGCGACCTGCCTTAACTGCTCGACCGCCCTGGCACCGCCCAAAGGCCCTGCCGAAACACCGCAAATCCCTGCCGGTTTGCCCCAATACTGGCCGTAAAGCAAATCCAGCACAAGCTTCAACTCCCCGGGATAGCCGTGATTGTATTCCGGAGAAACAATGACAATCGCATCAGCCCTTGAAACCTTTTCCGCGAGCGCTTTCGCCTTTTCTGACTGCATTGAATTGTCTGTTGCCTGCAATGCAAAATCCTTTACATCAATGATTTCGCTTTCAAAGCCTGCCTTTTTGGCTGCCTCAAGCACAAACAGCGCGGCCTTTTCAGACTGCCTTCCCTTCCTTGCGGTCCCCAAAAAAACAGGCGCAAACATCCGAAACCCAGATGAAAGGAATGCGGAAAAGACTAAAAAGGCTTTCCAGGTGCATTCAAACAGCCATTTTGCATTTAAAACAATGCCACCTATTCTTTTTTGTGCCAGGCATGGTTTTTTCGCATTCAAGGATCGAGTCCTTTGAAAACTGCCCTTTGAAATTCAAATTCGAATACATTGACAAGCTGGAAACAGGGCACGAAAGCATTGAAGCCTTTATGGGCTCCCGCGTTCATGAAACCCTCGAAAAACTGTACAGGGACAAGCGCTTCCAGAAAGAAGACTCGCTCAAAGACCTTCTTGGCTTTTATTCTTCCCAATGGGAAAAGAACTGGCATGAAGAGGTCAGAATTGTAAGGAAAGAGTATTCTGCGGAAAATTACAAAAAAATGGGTGAAAAATACATCGAGGAATACTTCAATTCCTACAAGCCATTCGGCCAGTCCAAAACACTGGGCCTTGAAG
The DNA here is from genome assembly GCA_026396995.1 of Candidatus Iainarchaeum sp. Lineage (GTDB taxonomy): Archaea > Iainarchaeota > Iainarchaeia > Iainarchaeales > DTGL01 > JAPLVS01. The sequence goes on along the minus strand of JAPLVS010000006.1, from coordinate 2,640 downwards.
AAAGCACCGCGGACGATGTGGGGACGATGGCCAGAGCGCCTGGGGGAAAGAGATGCGTTCGAAGCGCACTGACGAGCAGCTCGAGCAATTAAAGCAGGAACTCGGGAAACAGATCGATGTAATAGAAAATGCAATCCTGGAAAACGATTTCAAGGCAAAAGAATCCGCGCTCTGCTCATGGTGCGAATTCGCGGAATTCTGCCCGAAACAAAAGCACATCCTTGAAACCTCAAGCCTTGCCCCCAAGGAATTCCTTGAAAATGACGGCGTGAAATTGGTGAATAAATACGTGCACTTGGAAGGCCTGAAAAAGGACTTCATGGAAAAAATCGACCCTGAACTGGAAGCCGCCAAAAAAGAATTGTTCGAATTCTCAAAGCAAAAAAACGTGCAGAAAATCGCTGGAAGCGATTTCACTGCAAGCCTTGCTTCTTACCCGCAACTTTCCTTTCCGCCGGAACAAAGGGAACAGATAAAGCGCCTGCTGGAAGAAGCCGGCAAACTTGGAGGTGTAGAAGATATCAATTACTACGAGCTCGCGAAAAAACTGAACTCCAATGCGTGGGGCCGCGAGTTCACAGAAAAAATACTCAAGCTCGCGATTAAAGGCGAAAACAGGCGCGTGTACCTGAACAAAAGCAGGAAGGAATTGGGCTGAAAGCATGACGCAGGGCGGGAAAAGGGGCGGAAAACGCACTTCAAGGCGCCTAACGAGCCAGCCATTGGCAGAAAAGAAAAGCAGGGTCGGCCTTATTGAAAAACTTTACGGCAAGCCGAAGGGCTGGCTAAAAAGGAACGGCGGAATTACAGTAAAAGGCTTTGAGAGCGTGCCTTTTAAAATAGTTGGACCAGAGCATATTTTGGCTGAAATCAGCGGAAAGGCTGTAAAGGTCGCAATTCCGTTGTGTGATTTGGAGTCAATGCGTGTTTTTAGGTCAACGGATAACAGTGGAAGGCTTTTGTTTTTGCAGAAAGGAAAAAAGCAGTCTGTCTGGTACAGCGACCGCGCTTATGAGGTTTCCTTCGTTTGTTATTCAAAATTGCCTGAGCCTAACCATGATTACAGTTCGACCCCCTTACACGATCTTTTTCTAAAGGCCAACGTTGGCATTTACCCTTCCAGGGGCGCTGGCAGAGGCGTGGTTGCGTTTTTCAACAATTTCAAATGGTATGACCAGGTTCCAAGGCCCCTCGAACAACAGCCAGCTTCAGGCGATACAAGGCCGCCTGCCTACCTTAAAGGGAAAGGCTTCGGGCTTTTGGTCAACTCATTGCTAAGGCTTGAATGCTACAGGGCAGGCGTAAAAAAAGCCTTTGCGCAAATAGATAACCGCCCTGAATCCCTCAGGCTTGCAGAACTCAATGGCTTTAGGGTTCCGACAGAAGAAGAACTGGAACTGGCCGAATCCGCGCAGGTTTGCATGCAAAATCTGAAGGATGGCGAAATGAGACCTTTCTCGAGGCAAAAAAGGCAGGAATTCGAAGGAAGTAGCTGCGCGTTAATGGCGATGGACCTGCCTGGCAGGCCAGGGCAAAAGTGAACAAAGCCGACCGCAAGCCTTTTAAAATGTTAGATATATCTAACATAGTGTTAGAAAGATGTAACTAAATGTTATGTTCACCTAACGGAGGTTTTGACATGAAGGAAAAAATTGCTGTTGCGTTTTCGGTTGTTTTGCTGGCGGTTGTTTTGCTTTCACTGGCTGTTTATTTCCTTTCAGAGCCTGCTGCAAAAGTGCCTGTTTTCATCCCGCTCGTGGCGCTCCTGGTTGTTGCAGGCGCCGGCTTTATGATCTGGAAAAGAGTGAAGGCCGCAAAGGCAGGCCTGAAGTTCAAGGACGAAATGGAAAGGAAAATCAGCAACAAGGCCGGATACTATTCTTTCATTGCGACAATTTATTTCTGCCTTGCTATCGCGTGGTTCAGCGATTACCTCCCGTCCATCGGGATAACCGGTTTCGAGCCAAGGCATGCGGCAGAGCTTGTGATTCTCTTCTCAGGCCTGGTGTTCGTGATATCCTACCTGATACTGGACAGGATCGGGCCAGGGGAGTAGGTTTCGATGAAGAACCGCATAAAGGAATTCAGGGCGCGCTATAATTTCACGCAGGAAGAACTTGCGCGCAAGGCAGGGGTTCGCAGGGAAACGATTGTTTTCCTTGAGCAGGGCAAATACAATCCCTCGCTCCAGTTAGCGCACGATGTGGCAAAAGCGCTGAAAGCCGGCATAGATGAGCTTTTTATCTTTGAATAAGGAGATGCTGCATTCACTTGCAGCATTCTCCCTTGTGCTTCTGGAGCATTTTCTTGCACGCGTCTGTGCACTTCACGGCGAAGCCGCCCTCGCTGCACTCGATTGTCGCCACTGTTTTCCCGTCGCAAACAATCTTGCATTCCTTGCAATCGCACATCATACAGTCCACCTCCTTTTTCTAGTGTAATACTATCGTATAACCGATAGCCATTTTAAAGGCATCGGATATCCAATAGTTGCCCGCTGGGGTTATGTTTTTATTCTGGTTAACCGATATTGTTTGCATGACCTGCTGCGATATGAAGGGCTTCCTGTCCTACCTGGTGCTTTGGATTATAGGCAAGGGGAAGCTTACAGGGGCGGAAATTGCCGCCGAGCTTGAGAAA
>JAPLVS010000010.1 GCA_026396995.1 Candidatus Iainarchaeum sp. | reverse complement strand
ACAGAGCCGGGCATTGAGGCTCTTTTCAGTGAAAAACTGGCCTGGGTCAAATCAAAGGCCCCGGAATACGCCGGCCTTATCAGCGGCTTGAAAGAAGCCGATATTTTGAATGTCTCGGATGCAGGCTTTTTTGGGCTTCAAAGGACATTCAGCAAGCCGTTTGCTGAAGGCATGAATTTCAAGTTTGCAGTAAAATACGATTGCAGCGGCACCTGGAGATTCACTGATTTTTCAAATGTTGCTTTTACAGATAGCGGAACACCAACACCGCCCAAGGTGCCTCCGGCCGCCGGGCCTGGCGTACAGCCCATTGACATTCCGATCACTATCGGAGTGCCGGCAGGCGGAGGAACAGGCACCCCGACGACTCCGGGCACCCCTGCAACTCCGGGCACCCCGACTACACCAGGCACTCCGGCTACCCCTGGAACTCCGACAACCCCGCCTGCAGAAACCAAGCCTGTGCCGCTTTCAAGCTGCAATCCATGCCAGTCGGTGGTAGGATGCCTTGCATGCATTGACAAGCAGATGGCAGAGCAGACACTCAAATGATTTTGATTGGAGATGCTGGAAGATGGGAAAGGCGTTTTTGGCAATTGCTTTCCTGTTTTTCCTGTTTTTTTCAATCAGCGCTTTTGCTTTCACTATAAGCACGAAAGTCGCCGACCCTGACCAGGAAGCGAGGCGCGGCATTGAAGAATATGCGGCCGGGGTGCTTGGCGGTTCAAGCAAGTTCACAATATTCGTGGGCCTCGTGGAAAAGGCTTTTTCAGTCGATGTTTCCGGCCTTAAGGACTGGCACGGCCAGTATGTGCTTTCGCCCCATGTTTTGGGCCCGAGGCTTTTGTCGAAGGACGGCAAGGTCACAACGGAAAAGCCATCTGTGATAATACAGCTTTACTGGAAAAAGGGAAGCGAAACATACGAGCTCGACTGCAACCCCCTCCCGGACTGGCTGCTTTCAGACCCGAAACAGGAAGGCGAAGAGCAGAGATGCGATTTGATTGACGGCAGCCTGAAGAGGGACGGCATAATCGTTTACCGCATCGACAAAATCACCAGCCCGGAGTACAAGGAAAAGACAAGAATCGGCTGGTGGGTTTTCAATTTGTACAGTTATTACAAGATAGCGGAGGGCGCAGACCCGGCGGTTACAGTGGATTACAGCATAAAGTTCCGCACAGATGAAGGCACAGGCGGCGGAGGAGAATTCACTGATTGGGCTTCAACTCTCGAAGACCTGCAAAAAATAAAGGTCAATGCAACCGCAGGCGAGAGCGAAAAGCCATTGGTCGGGGATGAAATCTGCACGCCTGTGATTAAAACGATTTCATACAACGGAACCGAAACCGAAAGCCCGAAAAAATTTGCGCTTTCAAAGTACGGCGACATTTTTTCCGTTCTTCCAAAGGTCGGAGTGGATTGCCAGATCAAGGACTTTTCCCTTGGATTATGGGAATCTGAAAAAATTAAGGGCGAACCAGGCGTGAAAATAGAATTCCTCAAGGATGAAATCATGGTATTGGACCAGCAGGGCTCTTTCTGGAAAAACATCATCCTCAGCCAGGCAGCCTACCCTGAAAAAATGTATCTTGCAGCAAGATTGGTGACTGCCGAAGGCAAAGAGTTCTTTTCAGAGCCGGTTGAATTCACTTTCCCTGCGGCCGGCAGCGGAGCCGGAACAGGCACCGGAACCGGAACAGGGAGCGGCACCGGGTCAGGAACCGGAACAGGGAGCGGGACAGGCACCGAAACAGGGACAGCTTTGGCAGGCTGCAATCCATGCCAGAGCATAATCGGCTGCCTTGCATGCATTGACAGCGCGATGGCCGGCGCAATGAAATAGGGATTGCCAAAGCAAAAAAGCAGTTAAAAAAAGAAAGGGAAAGCCGCATTTTAATGAATTCTTTGCGGCTTTGGTTGTTTTATTGCATTGCTGCTTGCATCTGCTTGCTGCTTTTCCTGCTGGTTTTTGCCTTTTTGGTTTTGTGTTCTTGCAGGTTTTGCAGTGTGGATGCGCTTATTTTCTGCTCTTCTTCGATGCTGCCTTTGCCTCTGTTTTCCCTTCCGGTTTCTTGTATGCCTGGTAGGTCAGAACCACTATTATCAATGCTATTATGCCGAGGAAGAACAGTATTGCGAGGTTTGCAATCCTGCCGCCTGCCAGCGATGCAAGGCCTGCCTGCTGTGCTGCTGCCGGCGTTGCGGTTGCTTCGGGTGTTGCGGATGTTTCGGCTTCTTCCTGCGCTATTTCCTCGACTGCAGCTTCGTCTTTGGCAAGGTCTAACAGGAGGTTTTTCCTGATGATGCCCTTGTCTGTCGTGATTGTTATCTGCATTGAAATGTTCTTGTCCTCGGTGTTTTTGCCGAGTGAAACAGTGGCAATGATTGTTTTTTCCTCGTTGATGTCAAGGTCAAAGGACTGGTTGTCGAATTTCACAGTGTAGCCTTCGCCCTCTATGTCGCTGACGCTGAGCGTGCAGTTGCCTGTATTCCTCAGCTTTATTTTTGCCTTCACTGTTTTTTCTGTTTCAAGGATTTCCTGTTCTATTTCGGATTCGGCCGAAACATCCACCTGTTCGATGCCGATTGTTTTTACCTTAACCGCTATTTTCGATTTGCTGCTGTAGTCCCTGGCTTTTATTTCAAGCTGTGCCTCGTAGTCGCCTGCTTTTATGCTTAAAGGCGGCGAGAGATATGTGTAGAATTCCTTTGTTTCGCCTGCATTGAGTGCGATTTCTGTTGGCTCGATTTTCAGCCATTCAATGCCTGTTGCCTTGACTTCCACAATCTGCTCCATTGCGCCTGTGTTTTTGACTTCCGAAGTTATGACTTTGCCCTGCGGGCAAACGAAAGCGCCTGCAGACATGTTTACTGCTTTTTCAAGGCCTTCCTTTGAAACTGCCAGCGAATAGCAGTCGCTGAGCGTGAAGGAGAATTCCTTCGAGAACTTGAAGTTTTCGGATTCTATTTCGAGCAGGAATGATTTCTTGCCTGGCTTTTCGCCTGAAAGTTCGAATTTTACCGCCAGTTCCTGCTTTTTCCCTGGCGCCAATTCGAATGATTCAGGTGAAACCGCGGCTTTCATTCCGCTGATGCTTGCATTGGCCTTTATTTTGTTTTGCCTTGTGTTTTCTGCTTCGAATTTGTATTCGAGCGTGTCTTCGATGCATGCGGATTCAGGGCCTGATGTTTTTGCTATCCCGAGATTGAAGCAGTCCTTAAGGGCCACGCTGAATTCCTGGCTTGTTTCTTTTGCGTATGTGGCCGAAGCCGCTTTTATTTTGAAAGTGTATGTTTTTTCTTCTGCGCTGCCTGTGTGGAAGTAGACCTTAACGTCTTTTGATTCGCCTGCTTCAAGCACGAGCGCCTTGTCCTTCAGCTCGATCCAGCCAGGGCCTTCAAGGCTCAATTGCAGGGAATCCTTTGCCCTTCCGTTGTTTTTAATTGTCAGTGCGGCCTGTTCTTCCCTGTCGTTGCATGCCTGCAGTTTTTTCTGGGCTTCCGTGCCTATTGAGATTGCCTGTTTGTCTTTTATTTCAAGTGAGAAGTTCGAAGATACTGAGAAATCCGTGCCTTTTATTTTTGCGGTTGCCTTGCCGGTGTATGTTTTGAGTTCTGCGTCGCACGGCGCGCTGATTTTTATCTGCGCTGCCCTTTCCGATTCTTTTTCAAGGAGGAATTCTGATGGGGCTGTTATTGAAACCCATTCTGCTGGGATTCCCTCTATTTTTGCCTGCACTGTTTCTGTTGTTATGCTTTTGTTCGCTATTTTCAGGTCGAAAACTGCGGGTTCGCACTGCCCTGCGGTTTTATTTTCAGGCTCTATTTCAAGCGTGAGCGTCCTGCATTCCGGAAGCGTGAGAGTGACATTCTGTGTTTTTGTGCCTTTTGTCGAGGAGTATTTCAGGCCGATGACATAGGTGCCTGGTGCCGCATAACAGCAGGGGGTGAAGAACGCGTAAAGTGTTTTTGTTTCTCCGGCCTTGAGCTCGAAGACCAGCGGCTCCTTATCTATCTGCTGGCCGTTGATGTTCGCCCAGTCTGCGCTGTCGCCTATGGCTGTAAGGGTGTATTCGAGTGTTTCAGACGAGCTGTTCGTGAACTCGTAGGTTGTAAGGACCGAGTCGCAGCATTTTGCCTGAAGGTCAAAGCTGCCTGAAACAAAGTCGGCTCTTGCGCTTGCCCCCAGTATTATGAGCAAAAGGCCCAAAAACGTGTACCTGTTGATTGCGTTCATTGTTTTTACCTCCTGTGCCAGACCGGCTTTGAATGGTCGACGTCGCTCTCAATGAATCCCTTGAGGGCAACCATCACAATAACTAGCATAAGTAAAATAATTAACCCTATGCCCAAAGGCTGCCCGAGCGAAGCCAGAACTGCGAGCGGGGCCAACCCTTCGCCTTCTTCTGTCTGCCCTTCGCCTTCTTCAGCAGGCGCGGCCTGCTCAGGCGTGGTTATGACAATGGTTATTTTTTTGGATGCTTCCTTGTCATCCACCTTCATTGAAAGCGTTCCGTAATAGGTTCCGGGCTCGATATCTTCATCAGCCAATACATTGAATTCGAATGCCGCAGCTTCCTTTGATTCAAGGTCGACTGTCGCGTTTTCGGCTTCGATGCCCTGCGGCATTTCCCATGAAACCTTTATGCCTGAAATCGCTTCAGATGAAAGGTTTGCGAGTGAAACGCTGACTGTTTTTTCCTCGCCCTGGAACAGGACTATTTTCGAGGGATAGGTTGCAATCTCGACTGTTGCAGCGGTTTTTTCAGGTGCCTTCACGACATCGAAGTAAAGCCTTTTCCTGAAGGTTTCCTTGCCTTTCACGACAAGGTCGAACCAATAGGTGCCTTCCGCCATGTCCAGCGGCACGTCAACGTTTATGAAAACCTCTTTCCCTTTCCCTGCCAGAATGCTTATGTTTTTGTCAGAGAGGGTTATTTTCGCCCTTGTGCTGTTGCTCAATTCTATCGAATATGTTTCGTTATAATCCCCTTTGTTTTCGAGCAGGAGCACGAACACAGAGTTCGAGCACTGTTCTATTGAAATATTGTTGTCCTTGAGCGAGATGTCTGTTTTTCTCTTCTTGCCGACTTCGAAGCAGGCGTCCTTGTAAACCCTGTAATTGCCTGCCCATGCGTACAGTTTCACGTAGTGCTTTCCTGTCCCCTCGTCGGCCCTTGCGCTTGCCTTGAGCTTGAGGATTTTGCTCTGGTGCGGGCCAAGGTCGATTGAGGCCTGCACTTCTGTCGGTATGTCTGCCACTGCCTGGAGATAGACAGTGAGGTCGCTTGAAGTGTTGTTTTTCACTGTGAATGAAATGTTCTTGTCAGTGCCTTTGTCCAGTGCGGTGCATGTGCCTGACATTGACAGTGAAAACGACTGTGTTGCTGTTGCTTCGCAGTCCTTTACAGTGAAATAGGCCTTCACCTGTTCGTAATCGTCATCTGTCCTTGCGGAAACGTTCACATAGTGTGAGCCGAGGCTTGCGTCAGGGTAAGCGTATATTTCAAGTTCCACGTATTCCTGCGAGTGCGCGTCCAGTTCTATGTTGCTTTCCTCAAAAGTTGCAAGGTAAGTGCTGCTCGAGGCCTCGAGTTCTATTTCCTTTATTTCGTTCGAAGTGTTCCTGACAAGCACGCTGATTGTGTTTGTCTGGCCCCTGCATACGTTTTTGCTTGCGCTTGAAAGGCTGAGGCAGTTCGAGCTGGAATCGCACGAACCGCAGTTGCTGCACGAGCCGTTGCAGTTGGTGCATGAATCGCAGTCATCGCCGCATGAAGAGCATGATTCGACGATTACGCTTATTGTTGCGGTTGCCTTGCTGCTTCCGTTCTGGGCTTCGAGTTTTGCGGTGTATGTTCCGGCGCTTGCGTCGATGGTTTCTATGTTAAGCGAAACCCAGGTGCTTTCGCCTTCGTTGAGGCAGACGCTGCCTGCCGATGAGCTGGCGTCAATGTAGCTTGAGGAATCCCTTCCGTAAAGGTCGACGCAGTAATCTTCGCAGGAGTTGTTTTCCAGTTTCACTCTCACTGTCCTTGAATCGTTCCTTGCCATGCGGATTGAGCTGTATTCAGGGGTCATGCGGGTGCTGAAACTGCAGTCGCTTCCGCCCACATTGACAGTGTCAAACGAGTAATCGCTGTAGTCTTCGCCGTCAAATGCCCTCACTGTGCACTGCCATTCGTTGCCCTGCTCTGTGTCGTCAGCGTCCACTGTTGTTGTGTTGGATGTTGTTGAAAATGTCCTGAAGGTCGAGCCGTTCCTTTTCCATGTGTAATGGTATTCTATCGGGTTGTTGTCCTGGTCATAGGATGAGGCGTGGCATATGAGGTCCTCTGAGTTTGCAGGCGAGGACGGTGAAATGTAAACGTCGGGGTTTGTCGGCGTGTGGTTCTGGCTTGAGCCTACGCAGAAGCCGTTGAGGCAGCCGTTCGAGCAGTATTCCTCGTTCGACCAAGAGCAGTTGGCATTCTGGTATGCGCGGTATGAGCTTGTTTTGCATTTCCAGCCTGAAGTGCATTGCTGGCCTGAAGAGATTGTGGCTGTGTCGTAACCGTAACCTGAGTATGTCTTCTGGTCGTATGCCCTTACTTTGCACATCCAGGTTTCTCCTTCGGATGTGTGGGTTGCCTGCAGAATGTCTGTCTGCGAGCCTGAAATCCTTGTGGAATAGTATTCGCTGTCCCTGTACCACTTGTATTCGTATTCTATTGTCTGGTCTTCAGGGTCTGTGGAATAAGCGTGGCATACAAGGTCGTTGTCTGCTGTTGCAGGGTCCGGGGTGATGCTTACTTCCGGAATGCTTGGGGCATTATTGGGTTCTGCGGTGCATATTCCGCTCATGCAGCCGTAGGCGCAGTATTCTTCCTGGTTCCAGGAGCAGTCGTATGCCCTGTAAGCGCGGTGCGATGCGTCCTTGCAGTACCATCCTGCTATGCAGTCGCCGAAAACCGGCGCCGAAACCAGCAAAACCAAAAGAAATATTGTACCGAAAAAATATTTTTTCATCCCATTTCCCCCCTATTAATTCCTGCATCTTCCGGTTGAAAAGTTGCAGCTTTTCAGGCCGCAGAATTTTTTTGAACTTGAAATTTCCTTTCCTGTGTATTCGTTCACCTGAACCTCGTACGCGAACGGGGCCCTCCTGCAAGACCATTTCGGTTTCGGTGCGCTATAGCACCTGCCGGTGGCCTTGTTGCAGCCGTAAGTGCATTTCTTTGCATTCAAGAGTACGTCGAGGCCTCCGCCTGCCCCGGCCGGAACGCTGTACTGGTTCCATGCCAGGGTTTTGCATGTGAATGTGCCGAATGTGCGGACCGGTATTTTGCCCTGCAATGGTATTGCATTGCCTGCCAAAGCCAGGGCTGAAAAAGCCAGCAACAGGAACAAAACTGAAACTATGGTGATTTTCTTCATTTTTTCTTCTCCTTTTGCGCCTTTACACGGTCCTGCACTGCCCGGTTGAAGAATCGCATTTGTAAATGCATTTGTTGTCCTCGACTATTTCGCCTGTGTCAAGGTTTATTTTCACGCTTCTTGTGTTGCGGTAGAAGAAGCTGCCTTCGCATTTCCATTTGAAATTGTCCCCCTTGTTGTTTATGTCCTTTCTTGCGAAGCACTTTCCTGTCATCTTGTTGCAGCCGTAAGTGCAAGGCGAGTTTGTTATCTTGCCTGTCAGGCGGTCTTTTTTCATGCTGTACCATGTCGTGGAAAACATCCTCAGCGCTTTTATTTTAGTTGAGCCCTTCTGGCAGTAGTACTCGTATCTTGGAATTGTTTCCTGGTTTTTAGCATAGTCGAGGCCGCGCTTGCCTGCGCTGTAGCCCCTGTAATCTGCAACAATGTTTGCCTCTGCAAAAGGCAGCGCGAAAACCGCCGCCAAAAGGAAAACCGCAATAAACAATTTTTTGTCCATTTTTTTCCCTCCTTATCCCATGCGGCTCGGCCTGCAGGCGTTCCCGCTTTCAAGGCGCTTGCAATAATACCCGTCAGGGCATTCGCTGTGGTAAGTGCACGTGCCTGCGGAATCGATGCACGAGCCGTTCTTGCAGCCGTTATCGCAGCGTTTTGCAGAACTCCATATCCAGTTTCCAGAAACATCAACCGGCACCTTCCAGCGGCCTGTGCTGTCGCAGGTCCATTTTGAGCTTGGCAAGTAAAGGATTCCGTAATTGCTTGTCACCACAGGCGGTTTTGTGCCTGCCCTGTAACTTGAGGTGCTTGTGTGGCTTGACGTGGTTGTTTGGCTGCCTCTCTTGTTCGACACGTTTCCGCTCTTGCCTGCCAGATAGCCTGTTATAGTGCCTTTTTTTGCAGCCGGCTTGGGTGTCGGCGCAGGTTTGACCTGTGCAGTAGTTGTGGCCTGCTCAGCCTCGGTCTTGCATTCCCCTGTGCGCTGGTTGCAGCCGTAATCGCAATAGGTCGGCCAGCTCGTGCCCTGGCTCCATTTGAAGCTTGAAGGGAGCTTTGAGTCCTTTATTTTGTAGCTTATGTTTCCGATGCACTTGTAGCTTTCCTTCCAGTTGATTTTCACGAATTTTTTGTTGTAGCAATAAGAGTACTCTGACTCTGGCGCTGTTTTCGCTATTGAAATTGTTTTGGCGCCGTTGCTGAAATAATCAATGTGGTACAGTGTCCTGCATTCCTCAGTCCAGCCGTTTGTGCAGTCCCCGCACTTGTATGCGCTTTTAACAAGCCATGGCTGGCTTCCTGAAACCGGCACTATGCCTGCGATTGCCGAAGGTATTATGAAAAGGAATGCGATTGCCATAATTGCCGCCGGCAGCATGAAAACTAATGCGAGCGCTATATTCCCCTTATTCATAAAACTCGCGCTCCTGCCTGCTTTTCATTGAAAGGATTTTGGCTATTATCGCGATTGAAAGAAGGATGACTACTGCCAGGAGAACAATCATTGCAGCGCCCTCGAGGCCGCCGAGCAAAATCATCGGGACAGCGCCGTTCGCCTGTCCGGTGCTTCCGTTTTCCCCGCCGGATGTTTCAGTCCCTGCAGGGAACTGTTTTGCAGAATGGACCTTTATTTCTTTCAGGACAGTTGTATCGCCGAGCGAAACCATCAGTGCGGAATTATAGGTTGTGCCTTCGGTTTCATCAGAAGGGTATATGGTCAAATCGAATGAAACGCTTTCCATTTCGCCTATTTTTTCAGGTATTTTTGAAAGGCTGTAATGCAGGCCTGCCGGCCCGATGAATTGCACTTCGAGCTCTTTTTCCAGCAGCGAAGTGTTCTTGACTGTCACCGGCACTGTCATTTCCTTTACGAGGTAAACATTGTCCCATGTGATCACGTGGCTTTCGTCGAATGCTGCCGCGCTTGAAGAAAGCGCAAGGCATATTCCAGCGAACAATACGATGGAAAATAATTTCTTCAAAATAAAGCCCCCACCCACTTTTACCATTAACTGATTAACTCATCTGCATTAATTTATATCGCTCATTATATAAAAACCTTTCGCTGGGGGCTCAGGTGGCTGTGAAGGCCGTGAAGGGGCTGTGAAGTCGTGCCGAAGGGATTGTGAAGCGGCAAAAGGGCCATTTCCCTTCGCAATTCCAGGGAAGCGGCCA
>JAPLVS010000027.1 GCA_026396995.1 Candidatus Iainarchaeum sp. | reverse complement strand
AAGCTGCAATTTCAGGAATTTTTTCTGCCTTTCCTTTTTTGCCTGCGTATCCGCGTGCTTATAGTCAAGGCCTATTTCGCCGACAGCAACCGCCTCCCCTATATTTTTCCCAAGGAATTCAATGGCTTCTTCAATTTCCTTTTCGGTCATCCTAATGAGGTTGCTTGGATGGATGCCGAGCGCGCATTTCACTTCCCTGAATTTTTCCGCAAGCGCGAGGTTTTTTTGCATTGTTTCCAAGTCGACAGAATTCGAAACAACCGAAAGGACCTTTGCCTTCCTGCATTCCGCGATTTCCTTTTCAGGTTCGATGAATTCGTCGAGATGGCAGTGCGCGTCAGAGAACATGGTAGGATTGAAAAGGAAATTCCTTTTTAACTTATGTTGATGGAAACAAAAAAGGCTTTTTTCCAGGACTTTGAACTGGTTGTTTTTCCCTCGGTGTACGAGCCGCAGGAGGATTCTTTTATTCTCGCGGAAAGCATCAAGGCAAAGCCCGGCGTAAAGGCTCTTGACATAGGCTGCGGTTCAGGGATACAGGCAGTGAACATGGCATTGCAGGGCGCAGAAGTTCTTGCCGTGGACATAAATCCTGAAGCCGTGAAAAACGTTCTGGAGAATGCAAGGTTGCTCGGTTTGGAAAAAAAGGTCACTGCAAAAAAAAGCGACCTTTTCTCAAAGGTTGAGGGAAAATTCGGCCTTATCTGCTTCAATCCGCCTTATGTTCCCGGTGATAGGAAAAAGGACCGCTCTATTTTTGGCGGAAGGAGAGGATGGGAAGTATTGCACGCTTTCCTGGACAAGGCGCCTGGGCATTTGAAGAAAGGCGGTGAGTGTTTTTTTATCTGCAGTTCCCTTAACGATTTTGCTGCGCTCGGTGAAAAAATTTCATGCCTTGGCTTAAGGTTTGAAATAGTTTCAAGGCAGAAACTGTTTTTCGAGGAACTCGCGGTCTTCAGGGTGTTCCGCTAACGCTTTTTTCCTTTTCCCTCAGGTAGCGGTTGTGGGCGCGTTTTACCGCGCTAAAATGCTGCCCGCCGACCACAAATATAAATTTGCTGGCTTTGGACTCCTTAAGCCCATTGCGTATTGTCCTTTCCATGGATACATTTGATATGTCGCGAATTTCGAGGATGGCTTCTGCAATTTCCTTTGATGGAATCCGTTTGCCTGATATGGATTGCAGTATGCCTTGGAAATATTCCAGTTCGATGCCCAAACGACTTGCTTTGGTTTGCGCCCCCTTTAATACTATTTCCCTGGCTCTCTGTTTTGTGTAGCCTAATCCTTCCAGGCTGTCAATCAAGTCTTTTGTCCAATATGCAATTGCAATTGATGCCTTTCTTTTATTCCCCAGCTTTCTCAGCGTATCCATCGAGAAAAACCCTGACCTGAAGGTTTTAAGATGTATTTTCAATTCTTTTGAAAGGCGCTTCATCACGCTCTCTTCTGATGGGCCAAGGGGAACTTCGTCTATTGAACGCAATTCCGGGTAAGGGGCCTCCAAAAAGATTTCAAACCTGCCGGGTTCACGGCGGAGTGCTGAAGCAATTTTATCGAAATAAGGTTCATGTTGTTTCATCCGCCCATGCGTGTAAATATGAATTGTTCCCAAGAAAATGCTTCCATCGGGCGCTATTTCAAAAAGAGGATGCTGATTTTTGAGTTTCCTGAGTCCCTTCCTGATTTTAAAAGAATCCCTTGTTTTTTTTCTTTTTTCTGCCTGCCTTTTTAGTCTCGCCTCTTCAATTCCGGGTTTTGCTGCTTTGCGCATGCTAATATCCTGCGCTAAAGCCAATTTATTCCTTTGGTTAATTCTTTTAACCCTTTACCAGCCCCCTTTCTATTATGACAACCAATGTCACTGTCGAATATGCGCAGGCCGAGAAGCGCTTCCAGGAGGCCCACGGCCCTGAAGAGCAGCTCACCGCCCTGCTTGAAATGCAAAGCACTGCGCCTGACCATAAGGGCGCGGAAAACCTGCGCGCTGAAATCAGCAGGAAAATCAAGAAAACAAGGGAAAAAATCGAAAAGAACGAGGAGCAGAGGAAAAAGGCCTCTTCACGGTCTGTTTCGATAAGGAAGGAAGGCATCGGCCAGATTGTTCTGGTGGGAATGCCGAATTCAGGGAAAAGCACTATCCTGAAGGCGCTCACCAATGCGGATGTCGAGATTGCGGATTACCCTTTCACGACAAAAACACCGCAGGTCGGCATGATTGATTACATGAAGTCGCGCATCCAGCTTGTGGAAATTCCCCCGCTTATAGAAGGGAGCTGCGAGGGAAAGGCGATGGGCAGGGAATTATTCGGCCTCATAAGGAACGCTGATGCGGTTGCGCTTGTGCTGGATTCCGCGAATCTCAGGAAAGAGTTCATTACCCTTAAAAACGAATTTTCCAAGGCTGAAATAGAATTGAATGCCGCCAAGCACCCGCTGTCGCTTGAAAAATCCAGGTTTTTGGGCATATCGCTTGTTAATCCGGCGTTCTACAAGGCGAACCTCAACGAACTCAAGGCATTCCTCAGGAAAAGGGGGCTTTCGAATGTCACGATAGTTTTCCACAGGAATACTGTGCTGAAAGATGTTGAAATGTTCCTTTCCTCAAAAACAGTCTCCAAGAAGGCGATGGCGATAATAGCCGAAAAGAACGAGGTTAAGGCCGATGAAAGCGCGATGAAGCTTGTCGCCTCTGAAATGCCGGTTTTTTGCATCGGCAAACTGCGTGACAAGGAGAAAAATGCCCTTGCTGAGAAATTTTTTGCCATGCTTGACCGCGTCCTTGTTTTCACAAAGAAGCCTGGGGAAAAGCAGGCAGACAAGCCTATGGCGCTTCCGCTTGGCTCGACTATCGGGGATGCTGCAAGGGACCTCCACCAGGATTTCGAGAAAAACTTCAAGTATGCGAAGGTTTGGGGCAGCGCCAGGTATCCAGGCCAGCGCGTTTCAAAGGGTTTCGTGCTCAAAACAGGGGATATAGTGGAAATTTACAGCGGCTGAACGCGCTGTCCTGTTTTTTTCAGGCCTTGCTTTTTGCCTGCTGTTTCTTTTTTTCGTATTCCCTTTGCTTTACATAAAAAAGAATTATGATAAGCAATACGACCAGCGCGATATAAGGCAGCAGGCCGTAATCTACGCCCCTGCATTCCACATTGAAATCCTTTTCAAGGGCGTGAATGCCGAGCGCGTCCTCGAATTCAATCCTGAGCAGGATTGTTCCCATGCCGGTGCAGGCGCTTTCAGTGCTGAACCCGAATTTTTGGCCTTTGATTTCATCGCCTGCAGCCATGATTGTTTCTCCGAGGCCCTGGCCTTTTTCTGCTGAAAAATACTGCGGCAGCACAAGGCCTGCGCTTTTGATTTTTATCTCTTTTTCAGAAATGTTTTTCAGCGAGAGCAGTATTTCCCCGGAAGAGCCTGGTTTCACGGTTTTGTCAGGGAGCGAGGCGTTTGCCTGCAGCACAGGCTCAAGCACAGTGACATATGTTCCCGCAAAATAATCGTATGAGCCCCTGCCATAGGACACAGACAAAAGCCTTGTGGCCTTGCCTGCCTTCGAGTCCACAGGCTTCACTTTTATTTCAATAACCTTTTCTTCACCGGCATCCAGGCTTTCGATGGATGAAACAAGGTAATCAGAAACGCCGCCGGTGCCTTCGGAAATCGCAAGGCCTTCGTCCGCATTCCACTTAATGGAAATCCTTCCCTCCGCTTCCGTGCCCTCGTTTTTCACAGAAGTGGCAAGCAAGCCTGCCTCGTAAGGGTAAAGTTGCAGCGCGCCTTCCCCTGAAACCGGCCTTACCTGCACGCTGATTTCGGCTGCCGCAAGGCTGAAAAAAAGAACGAATGCGAAAAGCGCGGAGATTTTAGCGTATGCCATCAAAGACTACCTCTTCCTCTTGTTCCGAGCCGCTGACAAAAGAAACAAGCTTTCCGCGGTTCTTTATCAGGTACAGGAGTATAAGCACGAAAATTATTATAACCGCGACTGAAATGAGCAGTTCGTAGTTTATGCCCTCCTGCTCAGGCTCTGAAAGGCCTGCGGAGTATACCGCCAGCGCGCTCTTTTTTGCGCTTTTAGCGTATTCAAGCGCCCTTTCGTAATCCCTGTGCGAGAACTTGTCTTCGGCTGAAGCCCATTCCGTTGAGAACTGCGCGAGTTTTTCCTGGTCGGCCCAGAACTCTTTCACCTGTTCGCCGTTCATTTTGCCGAATGCATCCTTGAGCGAAGCGAAATTGCCGTCGGTTTTCTTTTTGAAATCCGCGTCCTCTGAATAAAGCGCCCTGAAGGCCAAATCCCTGCTGAGCCTTGTGGCGACCTGCTTGGCGAAATCCGCGGAAGAATTCGAGGCATTCATGAAAATCGTGCTCATTGTTTTTTCAAG
>JAPLVS010000058.1 GCA_026396995.1 Candidatus Iainarchaeum sp. | reverse complement strand
TTACACTTGGCTTGCAGTTGAACTGTAACCAATTGTATCCTGCTGTTTAGGGCAGTGCTATTTTTATTTCTTTTTTGCCGTCCGGGATTAGGCTGATTTTGTTGCCTTTTTTCAAGCCATAGTATTGGACTATGTCTGCCGGCAGGGTTATTGCCAGGCTTCTGCCTGCGTTGATTATCGGCCTCCTGAAAACGAATTTTGTGTTTATTTGCCCGCTTAATTCCTGCATTTGTTCGCTTGTGGCGAATTTTTCGCCGCATTTTGTGCACTTGTAATAGGAAGAATCCTTTATGGTAATCCGGCCGTTATCCAATTGCAGTTCCTCTGATTGGAGTTCGGCTTTCCCGTTGCATAAATGGCATCTTATCTCTTCTTCCATTTTTCCGCCTCCTCTTCACTCGCTTCCCATAACGTCAGCACATAAATGAATTCAGGCTTCTCGGCTTTAACTACCGTCAGTATGGTGTCTCGGATTGCAAAAACCGTCTTGAATTTGCCGGTTCCTTCGCTTATTTTGACTTCCTGTTTTTTTATTGCTAGCTCGATTTCACCATAGTTTAAGCCGAGCATGGCTGCTCTTTCCGCAAACATGTGCTTGGCATGCAAAGTCCATCTTACGAGCATTATTGAATTAGAAGCCAAAAAAGTTATAAAGCAATATCTTGTTATAATTTGGTATTGCTATTGGCTATTTATGCCAGGAATCCCATCTGGCCCATCATTGCGCCGAGTGCGCTGCGCACAAAGAAGAATAAGAAGAAGTCTATGGCCCCGATTATTGGGATGAAGCGCACGCCGTTTATTTCGTTGCCTGTTTCTATCACGCCTATTGCGAGCGAGGAAAAGACCGCGGTTATAATCAGGGCGACTTCAGCGAACAATACTATGAAGCCTTCGCTGACCTTTTCTTTCTGGGAATCCGAAGTGAACATTGTGATTCTGCCTGCTATGCCGACGCTTGTGTTTTGCGGAAGGTTTGACGGGCCGGCTTGCGTGGACTTCTCGCTTACAACGCCCACAATATAGGATGAAATGCCGAACAGTATGGGTGCGCCGAAGGCTGCGGTAATGAATATCATCATTATGTACATGCTGATGTTTGCGTTGATTTCTTCCTTGATTGCGTTTTCTTCCCTGATACTGTCGCTCAGTTGGAACAGCAGGTCTGTTATCTGGCCTCCGCTTTTGATTCCGTGAATCAGCAGCGTCATTGTCCTTTCAAGCAGCTGCGAGTTTATTTTTTTCGGGATGTCGCCGAGCGCGGTTTCGATTCTCTGCCCGGTGATTATTTTCCTGCTTGCGATTTTGAATTCTTTGCTCAAAGGGCCGAATTCATCCCTTGAGGATTCGAACAATGCCCTTTCAGTTGTCATGCCTGTTTTCATGTTAGAAGCAATCAGTTCCAGCGCATCCGGAAGGAATTTTTCCGCAATGCCTGCTTTTCTCAGTGAAATTGTTTTCAGCCAGTAGAGCGCTATGCCCAAGAACAGTATTGCCGCCAATGGAAAGGACAGGATTACCGGGAAATTATATAGCATGTATGCTGCGATTGCAGCCACCACGCCAAGGCCGACCGCAAACAATATCAGGAATCCAGCGAACCTTGTTTCGCCCATTTCTATATCAACGTAGGCTAGGCTTTTCGCTATCCTTTTCCGCAGGGCTTTCGGGATTATCGCTCCGATCCTTTCGTACATCGACATTTTTTCAGCTGCTTATCAGTGTCGGCCTCTTGGATTTTATAAGACCGATGAACATGAATTCCATTATTGCGATTGCCACAAGCAATACGATGAAAATCGGCTCGCCTATGCTTATTTTCGGAAAGCTTCCTATCACGATAAGGAATGCCAGCCCCAATGCCGGAATTATGATTCCAATCATCATGTAGACAAGCGATAATACCCTTAATTCCGAGCCGTATTTTTCAATGCCTATTTTTTGCTGCCTTGAAAGCGAGTGCAGCGATTCGTCTATGATTTTTTCTATGTCGCCGCCGCCTTTCAGGCCGTTCACCATCTGCCATACCACCCTCCTGAACATCGGCGAGGGGTTTGCGTCTGCCATTTCCTGCAATGCGATTTCCTGCTGGATTCCAGCGTTTATTTTGCGCATCATTTTTTCGAATTCGAGGCTTAAAACGCCGTATCTTTCCTCTGCGACCATTTTCATGGCATAGTACAGGCTTATCCCGCTTTTCAACTGCACGAGTATTGTCCTCAGGGCAAAGA
>JAPLVS010000066.1 GCA_026396995.1 Candidatus Iainarchaeum sp. | reverse complement strand
TCAGTTCTTCCTTGAGCCTGTTCCGTATTTCCTCTTTTTTGCCTTTCGGCCAGATTGCATCATGGTTTTCATCCAGGTATTCGAGTATTTTTTCCCTGTATTTGCCCATCTGGAAAAAATAAGATTCCTCGCTCAAGACCTCGCATTCCTTTCCGTGCACAGGGCACTTCCCTCCAATCAAATCTTTCTCGAGGAAAAAGGTTTCGCATTCCGTGCAATAATAGCCGGAATATTTTCCAAGGTATATTTCGCCTTTTTCGAAGATTCTCTGGAAAATATCCTGCGTCGCCCTGATGTGTTCAGGCTCGGTGGTGCGGATGAACCTGTCGTTGGAAATGTTCCATGCAGTGCACAATTCCCTGAATTTTTCGGCTTTTTCATCCACAAATTTCTGCGGGGTTTTGCCTTCTTTTTTTGCCGCCTGCATTATTTTCTGGCCGTGCTCGTCGGTGCCTGTGAGGAAAAACACTTCGTCGCCTGAAAGCCTGTGCCACCTGGCAAGCACGTCCGCGCAGAGCTTTTCATATGCGTGGCCGAAGATGGGGCTCACTAGACGGATAATCTATTGCCGTAGTGATATAGAAAGTTTTTTTCAAGCCCATTCACCCCCTTCTTCAGTTTATGCTGTTTAGAAGGTTTTCTTCAAATAGTGCACGCTCCAAAGAAAGCGATATTATCCTTTTCCACTTAAAGTATTTTAAAATGGTTTCCCGCATTCTTTTCTGGGCATTTTGTGCAACCAGGCATTTATGTAGCACTCGGTTAGGTTTCCGAACTCCATAGTAATAAAACCAATTTATCGCTATTCTCTACTGTATTTTTTTTATCCAGTCAGGGCTGTGCCCAAACTCTCAACACGGATTAAGCAGTCCAATAGAATTCAGGGGAAGTGAACTCCAGGCCTTCTTTTAAGGCAGGAAACCCCGTAATATATGGCGAGAGCGTGTTGCAGGCGGGTTTGGCATGGTTGAAAGGGTAATGGTTGAATCTTCTGAAAAGGAAAGCCCTTTTGTGGAAAAATTCCAGCAGTTTTTCGAATCAGTTTACAAGAAGGAAATCCAGAAGCTTGTCGCAAAATACCCAGACGAGCGCTCCTTAAACATAGATTTCAACGATTTGGAAGAATTCGATTTCAAGCTGGCTGAGGATTTGATCGGGCAGCCTGATTTTTTGATTGAGGCGGCATCCCTTGCCGTGAGAAAGCTTGATGTTCCTTCACTTGACATCGAGGACTTTGCGCCGCACATCCGCGTCCACAACCTTCCCGATGACAAAAGCGTGATGTTAAGGGACATCGGCTCAAGGCACATAGGGAAAATGCTTTATGTCGAGGGCGTCATAAAGCAGGTCACGGATGTTTTGCCGAAGCTGAAAATGGCCTCCTGGAAATGCAATCGCTGCGGCAATGTGTACAGGGTCCTGCAAAAGGATTCAGGGGTGGTGCAGCCCGCGTTTTGCGAGTGCAGGCACCGCGATTTTTCGCTTGTTGCAGAAGATTCAGATTTTATTGACTACCAGAAAATCCAGATACAGGAATCGCTGGAGTTCCTTAAAGGGAACGCGCAGCCGACAAGCGTTGACGTTTATGTTGCCGATGACCTGGTGAACATGGTTGTTCCGGGTGACAAAATAAAAATTGTGGGCATTTTGAGATTGTATCCGGCAAAGGAAAACAAGGTTGTGTTCGGCAGGTTCATTGAAACAGTGCACCTTGAGCTGACAATGCAGGAATTCGAAGACATAGAAATCAGCAAGGAAGAAGAGCAGGAAATAAAGGAGCTTTCGAAAAAACCGGATGTTTATGAAAAACTCGTGGCAAGCATTGCACCGAGCATTTACGGGCACGAGACAGTCAAGGAAGCAATCGCCCTCCAGCTGTTCGGCGGCGCAAAAAAAATCCTGCCGAATGACCAGCAGATAAGGGGCAACATCCATCTGCTCCTTGTCGGCGACCCAGGCGTTGCAAAATCGCAAATGCTGATGGCCACCCACAACATTGCCCCGAAAAGCATTTACGTGGGCGGAAAAACCACAAGCGCCGTAGGTCTCACGGCCACGGCAGTCAAAGACGAGTTCGGCGAGGGCGGCTGGACTTTGAAGGCAGGCGCCTTAGTTCTTGCGAACGGCGGCATTGCAATGTGCGACGAGCTCGACAAAATGGACCCCGATGAAAGGGTTGCATTGCACGAGGCAATGGAGCAGGGCACAATCAGCGTTGCAAAGGCAGGCATTGTGACAAGGTTCAAGACAGACACAAGCATCCTTGCAGCTGCGAACCCGAAATTCTCGCGCTTCGACCCTTACCAGCCGTTCATAGAGCAGTTGAATCTGCCTCCGACGCTCATTTCGCGCTTCGACCTTTTCTTCATGATAAGGGACATCCTGGACAGGACAAGCGACACGAAAATCGCAGCCCATATCCTTAAAACCCACCAGGCAGGCGCAAAATTGTTCCAGGCGAGAAGGAAAGGCAAGGAACTGAAAAAAGAGGAAATGAAGGAAATCGAGGACATTGTGATGCCCACGATTCCAAAAGACCTGCTGAAAAAATACATTTCCTTTGCAAGGCAGAATGTTTTTCCAACGCTTTCAAAGGAAGCAATCCAGACAATAAGCGATTTCTATGTGGATTTGAGGGAGCGCGGAAAGCAGGAAGGCAGTTTTTCGGCAACGCACAGGCAGCTCGAAGGCCTTGTCAGGCTGTCAGAGGCATCCGCGAGAGTGAGGTTAAGCGATGTTGTGGAAAAGCAGGATGCTGACAGGGCGATAAGGCTTTTGAAGAGCTCATTGCGTGATGTCGTGACAGACCCTGAAACAGGCAAAATCGATATTGATATTATCGCCACAGGCCAGACCCATTCCCAGGTCGAACTGATGAGGAAAGTGCTCGGCATAATAAAGGAAAAGAACGAGCAGATGGATTCAGTGCCATTGAAGGAAGTCATGGACGAGGCCGCAGCCATGAACATTGACAGCGAGAAAGCCGACGACATCATAAGGAAACTGGAAAGAAAAGGCGAAATCTACAGGCCAAAGCACGGCTTTGTGAAGCCAACAGAAACCAAGTGAATCTCCAGGCCCTGAAGCAATCAGGCTCAGGAGCACGGTTTTGTGAAGCCGATAGAAACCAAGTGACTTTTTTCCGGGCAGGCAATTTCAGGGCGCTTTCTCTACGCTTATTTCCACTTCAGTAATTGCAGAATAGAATTCGGCGTCCACGAGTTTCTGGCGTATTACGGCATTGAACTCTGTCTTTAGCGAGGCAATTTCGGTAAGCGTCACATTATCGCCGCCGACCAGTATGGTTATTGTATTAGGCGTGGTAGATGTCACGGCGTCCTTTACTTCCGCGATGTAATAGAATTTGTCTTGCGCGTTCAGGATTTTGAGGGCTTCGCTTTTCACAACCGCGGTTTTTCCAATTGCGCTCATCGTGGACGGCACCAGCCCAAGCATTCCAAGCACGATCATCAGGGCGAGGGTGGAAATAAGTATGACTTCGAAAGAAGTCTGGGCTTTTTTTTCCCGCATCTTTTTGCCTCCTTTGAAAGCGCGCTGTTTTTTTGAATTTCAAGCGCTCTGGACAAGCACAGTATTAGCAGTGCTGTTTTTTGTAATTATCACTTTGTCTTTCGGGGTCTGGTAGCCGATAAGCGTATTTGAAGTGTCCGCGTGGAAATTCAAGCAGTTAAGGGTGATGTCCTTCAGGACGCTTATTGTTCCTGCATGTGAAAACTGCGGCATGTTGGCTATTCCGGCAGTGCAGTCCATGCTATAATCGGTTGACCCCGGCTGAACCGGCTGCATTCCGAACTTCGCATTGTAGTCTATCGTGTTTTCCGCGCTGTTGCACTTTATTTCAGTGCAGTCCGCTGCAAAAATCCAGATTGTTTTCCTGCTGTCCCCGCTGAGTGTGCCGATCTCGTTTATGGCGTTGGCAAGCTTCATTGCGGCGAGCTTTGCCTGCCCTGTCCTGTTGACTTCCAATATTTTCAGGCCGGCTGCATCGACAGCAGGCTGTATGACCGTTGTAAGGTAATAAAGCATTATAAGGAAAAGGAAAAGGAATTCTATCGATGTCTGGCCTTTCCTGTTCATGCCAAAACCGCGTTCCAAAGCAAATCACCAACCAAATTCAGGGCAACGTATGCGGCCAGTATTGCCGGCACCATAGGCGCGGATTCCTTGACCTGAATGAAATCCTCAAGCTTTCCCTCTTTCACCAATTTTTTCAGTTTGCTGATTTCCTGCGGTTCAAGGCCCCTTGCCAGGCGGCTGTCCGCAAGCACTTTCCTTTCTTTTGCCGTCCCTTCCTGAACCGTTACTTTATATTGTTTGATGTAGTTAATAAAGCTTTTCATGTCAAGCAGGCCTTCCCCGCGCTCCCTTTCAATGCCGCCATTTTTTACCGCAATGGTTTCAGCCGGAATCATGCCTTCCTCGAGCGCGGTTATATTCACTGTTTTCCTCAAAAAAACCCTGCTTGCAAGCATCATCTTGAAAGCGAAGTGAAGCAAAAAAGCCGAAAAAACAAAAAACAGGAACAGGCCGAATTGTGCCTGGTAAAAGGCAAGCCATGCGATTGCCAGCGCAACGGTTACCGCAAGTTCAACTGCAAGTTCCCTGAATGCCTTTTCCCCGTGCGAGCGCTTCAATACAATGAACACTGTCACAGGCAGCATCGAGAAAAGCGTGAAAACAAACAGGGTCAGCGGGAACAGGGGAATTGCAAGGGGCTCGAAAATTTTTACCGAATAAAGGCCTAATTTTCCTGCAATAAACAGGTTCAGGGGGTTGAGCGCCGCAATGCCTGTGAAAAGCTTTACATCGCCTCCGGCCCAGACACCTGCCTTATAGAGCAAAAGCGAGAACAGGAAAGCATAGATTGTTGAAATAATGCAGTAGGCGGCAATCAGGAAATCGGAAGAAAGGAACGCGTAAGCGATGTGGAGCGCCAGCCCGAGTGCAATGAGCGAATAGGAAAGCCTGTTTGGCACAATCCGTTCTTTCAAATCCGTGTATGCCGCTATCGCGAGCCCTGCAACTGAAATCAGGAAGAGCACGAGTGGAAAAAGCATAATTAATAGGGAACAATGATTGTTATAAATTCTTTTACGGCTGCTGTTCTTTCGGCCGAAAAGCTGGGGAAAGGTTATTTTAAAATTGCATTATCCAGGATTTCAATGGTTAAATTGTTGACCATTGCCCTGGACTTGTGTGTTATGCCTTGGATTGCCGTGATAAGAACTGAAACCACCATCACAAGGCCTATCACGAATGTCAGCAGTATCAGGTAGTCGAATGAAACCTGTGCTATTTCCTCCATTTTACCGCCTTTTTTTCCAATCAGCATGAGCCTGCTTTGATTTCAGCCCTTAAGTATGGAAGAAAGGGTCGAATCGCTGTAGTTCCGGACTTTTGCAATGGATCTGTCCGCTATGCCCTGGATAGCGGTCACAAGAACTGAAACCACCATCACAAGGCCTATCACGAATGTCAGCAGTATCAGGTAGTCGAATGAAACCTGTGCCCTTTCTTCCATCTGCATCACACCCTTAAAAGTCAAGCGGTCGCCGCAACATTCACGGGCAGCCGGAGAAGCCGCTCCATTCGATGGCAGTCCTCTTTGAGATGCACTTGCTTTCGCCAGTGGTTGCATTAACATACCATGTGCAGTCAACGCTTCCGGGCCAGTTCTGTGAAACGTCACCTGTGATGGATGATGTGCACGAGACTGAGTCTGGGTTTGCGTTGCAGAGCGATTCAACCTGCTTTTTGGCGTTGGAGCATGTGTTACCCTGAATCCCCTGGAACAGGAACACCAGCACTATTGCCGCCACTGCAAGGCCTCCGCCGATCATTAAAAGGTATTCCAGTGCGCCTTGTCCTTTGAAATTCATTTTTTTCCCTCCGTTTTTTAAGGGGTCTAGGTGGTTTCATAGACTTTTTTTATCTGGGCCCCGGTTGCCTTTGGCACGCTCTTCAGGTAAACGCCTATTGCCGTAGCCGCCGCCACTGCCCCTCCAAGGATTAACAGATATTCGAGAGAGGTTTGAGCTTTTTCCTCTTTAAGCATTTTTTAGCCTCCAAAAAATCCCTGCGTCAAGACATTCGACACAAAGAATATGATATACGCTATTAATAAGAGTATTGGGATGTATATAAAGCTTTTGGTAATCTTTCCTTCCCGCACAAGCGCAATCATCAGCCCGATTGCCACTATCTCGATTATTATGTATAATGCCACATAGAGCATCAGCGAGTCTGTCAGGCATTGCCAGTAATCGGTCGGGCATAAACTGCTCGCGCAGGAAAGCGTGGGCTCCTGTATTTTCTCGCACTGCAACTGCATGCTACTGTTGCCCTGGCAATATTCGAAGCAGGGCCCGCTGGTGGTCGAGCTCAGCATAACCGAGGCATTTGACATCAAAAAACCCACTATCGAAATTACCAGCCCGAAAATGAAAGGCGACACGAATGCGCCTGCGGAAACCATGAAAAGCACCTGCATCAACGTGCTGCTTTTCCTTTCATTGATTACCCTCTGGTTTGCTTTAACGTCATCTGCAATTTCGTCAAGGATGTCGGCAAGGCTTGCGCCTGCTGCAATTGAGTCCAGGATAATATTGACAGCCCTTGTCACAACCCTGCTTGTGATGTTCCGCGAAAACCCTTTCAGCGAATTCTCCAAATTTTCGCCTTCTTCGAGCCTCCTGAGGACATTGTTCATTTCTTCGGTCAGTGGGCCGTATTCGCTTGTGCTTATCCCCCTCAGCGCGTATTCAAATGTGCCTCCGGCCTTAAGGGTATCGGCCATCTGTTTGAGTGCGTCAGGCAGATTGTTTTCTATGCTGTCAGTTCTCCGCGTCGCCTTCAGGTAGGGGTAACCTATCATGAGGTCGAAAACCACCAGGAAACTGATAATCGACATAAGGAGGCTGTGGACCTTGTGAATTGCAATGAGCTGGAACCCGGGGAATATGAAAGAGAAAAGGCCGAACAGTATTGCCAGCACTAATGCGACTCCGGCCGCCATCACGAATGATATTCCTATCCATGCCACCGGCTTGAAAGGCCACCTTATCTGCCTCAGGTATTCTGTGTATACTGCCATGATTTCCTTAAATCCCATTTTTTCACCTTATACATGCGGCTGAATCATCATGATGAACATGAAGAGCCATAAAAGTATGGCCGGCATGACAATCACATAAAATATCAGGATTACGTCGGGTGTCAGCGGAATAGACTTGAAGCCGCTGTCCACCATTGAACTTATTGGCGAGTTCCTTACCCCGCCGAGGATTGCCACAAACACAGGCAGAACTATCGCCATGAAAATCAATATCACGCCCAAAAAATTCATTTTTTCCCCGAACTCCCTCATTTTCATCCTTAATTCGAAGGAAACGTCCTCTGCGATTTCGTTCATGATGTTTGAAAGGTTGCCGCCTGTTTTCAGCGCGCGGATTGTGTGCATCAATGCATTCCTGAGCGCGCTTGACTCTGTGCGCAGTGCAAGGTGCCTTAATGCGACCTGCGTGTCAGTGCCTTCCTCGATTTCCGTGATTGTGCGGCTGAATTCCTCGCTCAGCGCGCCGTAGTCCGCGCTTGCCACTGTCTGCAGTGTCCTGTACAATCCGATGCCGGCGCTGAGCTGTGTTGCGATATGCCTCAGGGCGAAAGGCAGTTCCCTGCTTATCATTTTTCCCCTTGTCTGCGCCCTCTGTTTTGGGATAAGGCCCATTATAACCGCGGCAAAGCCGAAGGCAAGGAACGAAAGGAACAAGGAAATCCATAAAGGCAAGTTGGTGAACGGCATGCTCAGGAGCAAGACGATAAGGATGAACGTGAATGCGATCAAAGACGCTATTGTCGTGAGCGCAAGCCACTGCTTCCCGGAATAGCGCATGTCCGCAGAGTAAAGGTAATATTCTATCTGTTTCGACCAGGGCAGCTTTTCAAACAGCTTATAGAATGCTGCGGTTATGAAGCCTAGCTTAAGGTAAAGGATGCCCAGGCCGCTTACCATTTTGCTGTCCGAATCCTTCAAATCCTCGATTTTCTGCACTTCAAGGCTTTTTTCCCCGCTGCCTGAAATGATGCCGCGGAGCTCGCTCATTTTGCCTGTGTCCTCGCCGTAGGTCATTCCCTGCGCCGAATACTTTTTCCTCATTTTTTCCACGATTTTTTCGACTTTTTCCATGTCGGCCTTTTCGGCGTCTTTTGAGGATTCCATCGTGGTCTCTTTCTCTTCTCCTTTCCCGAACCCGAGCGGCATTATTTCTCACTCTCCGCGAGCAGGAACGATTTCATCCTTGCGGATGTTTCAGTTATCGAGCGCGTCTTGCTTTTCACCATATTTTCAAGGAACAACTGCCTTTTCTTCAATTCCTTTTCGAGCTGCTGTGCTGTCATGCCTGAAAGCCTTCCGAGTTCCCTCAAATAATTGCATGGCACCCCTGTTTTCCTCAGGTCGTCCTTGACCGCGTCCCATTCATAGATTGCCTGCACCTGGGCCTTGCCTTCAAGAACCCCCCCGACTTCGCTTATTTCGGTAACTCTCCTGATGGTGCCTTTTTTCCTGTCGTGCAGCCTGTTTTCCACAAGTATAAAGTTAAGGCCTGAAAGCATTGTTTCAGGCACATTCATAGGTGGGTTTGTCACTCTCACCAGAGTTTCCTGCGCAGTGTTTGCATGCACAGTTCCAAGAGAGCCGTCATGGCCTGTGTTCATTGCAGTGAAAAGAGTGAATGCCTCGTCGTGCCTGATTTCACCCACCATAATCCTGTCAGGCCTCATCCTGAGGGAATTTTTTGTCAGAATATCAAGAGTAATTTCGCCCTTGTTTTCAAGGCCTGGCGGCCTTGCCTCGAACCTAATCCAGTGCTCCAAAGGCAAATTCAGTTCCGCGGTGTCCTCTATGCTGATAACCCTTTCAGTGACCGGAATAAAGGATGCAAGCACGTTCAGCAATGTTGTTTTTCCGCTTCCTGTGCCTCCCGCAATCAGTATGTTGGCAGGCCTTGTTTCAACGCCTTCGACCGCAAGCCAGAGGAATGCGGCAACTTCAGTGTTAATGGTGCCGAAGTTTACGAGGTCAACAATCGAAAAAGGGTCTGCGCGGAATTTCCTGATTGTAAGGGTTGGGCCGGAAACGCTTATCGGCTTTATTGTGGCATTCACCCTGCTGCCGTCCGGCAGCCTTGCATCAAGCAACGGCGAGGAAAAGTCCACTCTCCTCCCTATTTCCCTTCCGACCCTGTTAATCAAATCGACAACCTCTTCTTCGGTGTAAAACTCAATGTTTGTTTTCATCATTTCGTAATCCCTGTGGAAAACAAACACCGGTTTTTTATCGCCGGTGATCATTATTTCCTCAAGCCTGTCATCCCTTACAAGCTGGTCGATAAGGCCGTAACCCACCATTTCCCTTATCACTGCCTCGGTATAAAAATTCATTTTGCCTTTCGGAATCTGGATTTCAGGCGCAGACTGCAGAATGTCAAGGATTCTCTGCCTGTAAACAGACCTTCTCTGCTCGGGGTCGCGGATTTTATATGGTGAAATTGTGATAAGCCTTGTGGCCGCTTCCTTGATTGTGCGGATAATCCTTTTCTCGCTCCCTGTCGGCCTCGGCACAGGCACATAATAATACAATAGTTTTTCCCCCGGAATCTTGTAGATTTTGATTCCGTTGCCGTAGGATTCCACTTCAATCTTGTTCGCAGATTCGAACATTTTCTGGGTTTCGCTTTCCAGTTCGGTGCCTTCGATTGCGTTTTCTGCGCTTGACATCGGCTGTTCAGGCGGTCCTTCCTCTGCTGGAGGTATTTCCAGGGCATCTTCTATTTTTTTCCGCGGCGTCTGCACCTGCGGCCTTGCCAGCTCAGGCGGTTTTTCAAAATCATCAAAAATCGATTCGGCATCTGTTATCTCCGGCTCTTTTTCAGCAACCGGCCTTTCAAATGCAGCCGGTTTTGCCTTCGGCACTGCCTGCTGCCTTTTTTGCGCAGGCTCAAATTCATCGCCCAATTCCTTTTTCAGGCCTTCCCTTACAGCGCTGATTTTCCTTTCGAGGTCTTCTTCGCCTGACTGCTCTCCCGGACCTGCAGGCGGGATGCCCATGCCCTCGTCTTCAGTGAAAGCGAAATCTGCATCTGGCTTTTTAGGGCTTTTTTTGGCCTTTTCGATTAAGTCTTTCAAGTAGTCGTTCTGCACCATCGTGGCACCAATAACAGAACGCCTTTCGAATATAAAAATTTAATGTTCGGCTTGGCAATCATTTCTTTTCTTTGATTTCTGCAAGCATTCTTTCGATGAATTTTTGCACCGGCACTTCTTTTTCAAGCTCACCCGAGCGCTTCCTTATAGTGGCTGCATTCTTGCCTGCCTCCAAATCTCCGGCCACAAGAATGTACGGAATTTTCTGCATTTGCGCTTCCCTGACCTTTTTTGAAACGCTTTCGTTCCTCACGTCTGTTTCAACCCTTATGCCTTTTGCCCTCATTTCCGCTGCGATTTTTTCAACATACTCCGAATGCCTGTCTGCAAGCGCAATCACTTTTGCCTGCACAGGGCTCAGCCACAGCGGGAGCGCGCCGGCATAATTTTCAAGCAGCACCCCGAAAAACCTTTCAAGGGAGCCGAGTAGCGCGCGATGAATCATCACAGGCCTGTGCTTTTTGTCGTCTTCGCCTATGTAATACATATCGAATTTTTCAGGCATCGAAAAATCGACCTGTATTGTGCCGCACTGCCAGTTCCTTTCAAGCGCGTCCTTGATATGGAAATCTATTTTCGGGCCGTAAAAAGCGCCCTCGCCAGGATTCACCTTGAACTGGATGCCCATCTCGTTCAACGCTGCTTTCAGCGATTTTGTCGCGTGCTCCCAGGTTTCATCCGAGCCCATCGCCTTCTCTGGCTTTGTGCTCAATTCCACCTGGTATTCATTGAAGCCGAAAGCCGAATACAGGACTTTGGTCAGTTCGATGACTTTTTTTATTTCGTCCTTCAGCTGGGCTTCGGTGCAGTAAATGTGCGCATCGTCCTGGGTGAATTTCCGCACCCTGAACAGGCCGTTCAAGACACCGCTTCTCTCGTTGCGGTGCACGATTCCAAGCTCTGCCATTTTTATCGGCAGTTCCCTGTACGAATGCCTTTTCTCGCTGAAAATCAAAATGCCGCCAGGGCAGTTCATCGGCTTAACTGCGAATTCCTGCTCTTCGATTTCAGTGAAAAACATGTTGTCCTTGTAGTGGTCCCAGTGCCCTGACTGCAGCCACAGGCTCTTGTTCAAAATCATCGGCGTGGTTACAATCTCGTAGCCTCTCTTGCGGTGCTCTTCCTTCCAGAATTCCACTATTTCATCCAATACAATCATGCCCTTGTCGTGGAAGAAAGGCATCCCAGGCGCTTCGACATGGATTGAGAAAAGATCCAAATCTTTTCCGATTTTGATATGGTTCCTTTCCCCTATCTCTTTCTGTTTTTTCAGGTATTCCTGGAGCTCCTGCTCGCTTGGGAAACTGATTCCGTAAATCCTTTGCAGCATCTTGTTCTTTTCGCTGCCTCTCCAGTATGCCCCCGCTGTCCTCAGCAATTTCACAGCCTTTATTTCACCTGTGCTCTGCACATGCGGGCCCCTGCAAAGGTCAGTGAATGCGCCGTGGGAATAAGTGCTTATTGTCTGCCCTTCCAGCCCTTCAATCAGCTCCAGCTTGTAGGGCTCTTTTGCGAACTGCTTTTCCGCTTCGCCCTTTGAAATTTCTTTCCTGTCAAATTTGTAATTCTTCTTTACAATTTCCTTCATTGCCTTTTCGATTTTTTCAAGGTCTTCTGCCGCAAAAGGCTTTTCCACATCAAAATCATAATAGAATCCTTCCCTTGCAGCCGGCCCGATGCCTAACTTTGCGTTCGGAAAAATCTGCCTGACCGCATCCGCCATCACATGCGATGACGAATGCCATAAAGTTTCAAGTTTTTCTCTTTCCAAAGGAAACGACCCCTAATGCCTTTAATATTCTTTTAATTGATTGATTATTATAATTATATTGGTTGGTGTGTTTGAATGCTTGACCCGAAATTGTGCGTGAAATGCAAGGGAAAGCTCCTTTGCGGCCTATCCTACTGCCCTGTCCTTGAAAGGCATTCCGCGCGCTCGCGCGCCACCTCGCGCATCAAGGGCACTGATTTCTACGGAAGCTCGCCCCCCGGAATATTCATTTCATGGCACAATTATCCTAACATCACTGTCTCCGCGCTGAGCCCGACGACAGTGGAACCGAACGCAGCAATCCTTGATGCTCCCGAACAATGGTTTGGCCTTTCAGACCAGGACATTCTTTCCTTCCGCGAATCACTGATAGGTTCCGGAAAAAAATTCAAGGCAAAAGAGGCTTCCCTGCCAGACCAGAAACTGTCCACAATGCAGGAACTGGTAATGAGCTTCAAGCCGGTCAATGTGGAAGAATCATTATTCAAAAAGCCAGAGCCAATCCTTTCATTTCACGAATCTGTCGCCCCCATAGGTCCGCGCGCGCCACTGAAAAGCATTAAGCTCACAGAAAACCCCAAAATACCGCAAAAAGTGGATTATTTGAATGCCGACATTAATGTCAAATCCATGACGGCCGTAATGGAATTGTACGATTCCGGTTTCCCAATTTCCTTTCTCTACAAGTTGCTCAGCGCGGGCACTCTCGGAGTTGAAAAAAACCGCAAGCTTGTTCCCACACGCTGGGCGATTTCCGCAATCGATTCAAACATAAGCGAAAAAATAATCGACACAAAGGTCAAATCTTTCCAGCAATTGGGCGAAATCCGCCTCTTCCATTCCACTTACTTAGACAACACATTCTATGTCCTCCTTCTTCCCCGCGAATGGTCTTTTGAGCAACTGGAATGCTGGCTTCCCGGAGGCGCCTGGACCGCGGATGCGAAAGAGCACAGCATTATCCAGGACCACGAATTCTACGAGGGCCGCAAGGATTATGCCTCGAATGTGGAAGGCGCATATTATTCCGCCCGTCTCGCGGTTGCCGAATATTTGGTTAAAGAAAAGCGCCAGGCCGCCGCCCTGGTGTTCAGGGAAATCGGCCAAGGCTACAATATGCCTTTGGGTGTCTGGGTCATCCGCGAAACAGTCAGGAAAGCCCTTGAATCCAAGCCTTTTGTTTTCTTCGACCTCCAGCTTGCCCTCAAGTTCCTCGGAATGAAACTGAAAGTGCCTGTTGCACAGTACGAAAAGGAATCCAAACTGCTGGACCAGATAAGGCACCAGAAGCGATTGGGGGATTTTTAACGAAATAATTAAAATACCAAAAAGGGGTAAATTCATAATGGAATACAACCGAGACTGAGGGTGATATTTGTGGGAGTGCATAAACAACTGCCTAGACCGGCAGCAGCTAGAAAACAAGGACAAGGGCCTGACAAGAAAATTGCAGATGTGTCCAAAGCACACGACGCAGCGTTAAGAGAAGCTAGCGATAGGGCAAGGAAGAGTTATTTGGACGGAGAATGGAACCGCATTCGGGCCGAGCTGATAACAAAGGGCGAGAACCCACAAACGCTGGACCGGCAAATGACTACGTTCACAGGCATGCTTAAACAGATTTACACTCCAAGAATGGCGCTAGAGCGCGGTCTTGCGGACATTGAACAGACTTACGGAAGAAAACATGGAATAAAAGTTCAGTGGGAGCCGAAACAATAATCACCCGAACTTCATCAGCTGCGCGAGCAGTGCCTCGATTTGGATGCGTTCGTTTGCGCCCTGCACCATTCTGAAATTGTATTCGCCGATTATGTCCACCAGTTCTATTTTCTTTTTTGTCGGCAGCTCTTCTTCAGTCATGTCCATTGCGGTCCTGTAAAGCTGCAGTATTACGTCTTCGCCGCTCATGCCGTATTCGAACATCAGTTTGTCAAGCAAATCCCTTGCCTCTTTGAATTTGTGCTTAAAGCAAAGTTCAATCATTTTCTTGATTTCTTCAGGTCTTGCCCTGCTCGAAACATTATAAACCGTGTGCTCTGCGACCTTTTTTTCCATGAAAGCAGAGCCCTGCAAAATATTGATTGCTTTCCTCAAATCGCCCTGTGAAACATAAATTATGGCATCCACTGCTTTCGGCTCGATGTCCACTTTTTCTGTTTTTGCAATTTCCAGCAGTTTTCCCTTTATCTCTTCGGACTGCAATGGCGTGAACCTGAAAACAACGCACCTTGATTGTATGGGTTCGATGATGCGCGAGGAATAATTGCATGACAGGATAAAGCGCGCTGTTTTCGTGTATTTTTCCATTGTCCTTCTCAGCGCCTGCTGTGCATCCGAGGTCAGCGCATCGGCTTCGTCCAAAAAAATAATCTTGAAATCCGCATTGAATGCCAGTGTTCTCGCAAAATCCTTAATCGTATTCCTTACAACATCGATGCCGCGCTCATCCGAAGCGTTCAGTTCCAAAAAGTTTTGCTGGAATCCCGGCTCGCCGAAAAGCTCTTTTGCGAGCGCTATCGAAGAAGAGGTTTTCCCGATGCCTGCCGAGCCGGAAAAAAGCATGTTGGGGACATTTCTTTTGTTCACATAGCTCTGCAGCCTTTCCACGATATTTTTCTGGCCGACAACGTCAACCAGCCTTTTCGGCCTGTACTTTTCCACCCAGGGCATTTCGATTTCCATCTCTTTCACTCCAAATAGATTAAAAGGAATAGGACTTTTTAACCCTTTATTCTGCGCGACCAGCGTAGCCTTTCCATTGGCCGGGGCACACTCTTTACTCTCCTGCGTTTTTGTAATGGCATTTTTGCGTAAAGGGCATCTATTGCATCTGCATCTCCGTAGCTGGTGAGCTTTCGGATGGAGTGCTGTCTTTTTGCTGGCACGTTGACTCTGAACCTCTCTTTAAGTACCTTCACAATTCTGCCATTTGCCGTTGCAACACAGCCGTGTTCGTATTCCCCATAATGGAGAATGCTTAATTTTTCTGAGAAATGGAACCTGGAAAGTGAGGTAGCGATCTCTGAAAGAATTTGGCGGGTAGCCTCGCCATTGTGATCAAGTCCTGTTTCCGAAGGCAGTTCGGCAAGGTTATCGAACCTTTTCCTGCAATGATTAAGAAAAGCATTTTGCGCTCTTTCTACCGGCGTTCTGGGTTCACATTCGGTTTTGACAACCACAAAAAGGACGTTGGTTTTCCTTTTCCTTGCCATCCGGTCAACAACAGAGTTCATTTCACTGACAATTTTTTTCAAAGCGTATCTTTCGCTCAAAAGTCTCATAACCCCTTTTTTTGGTTCCAAGCCGAGATTTCTCCTGTCATTTATTCCGGTCTGCATACTCCAATAGGTAAAAAGAGGGTGCACTAGGAGGATTACCTGGCCGATGGGCTTTGTTTCTCCTGCCTGTGGCATATAACCAATCATTACTCGCGCTTAATAAAATTGTTTGGTTCTTGCCGCGCTGAAGGCAATCGGCCTTATTTTCCTTTTTTGAAGGTCAGGAACCTTGCGAGCAGCAGGATTGCGGTGCACAGTGAAAACGACTGCATGAAGGAAACGCCTTTTGTGGAAACGAATTCGTCAACTGCAACCATTGCAAGGCCTAAAGTGTAAACCGCAATGAATTCAATCCTCAATTCCCTGTTGCCTTTCCAGGAATAGGCCAATTGCAAAAGCCATGATGCCGCAATGACCAAAAGCCCTAAATAAGTCAAAGAGAATCCGCTTACCAGGTCCATTTTTCCGCCTCCTTGAAGACTGCACTAATAACTGCCTCGCGGTTTAAATTTGTTTGGGTTTATTTGTTTTGGCGGCTTTGCCTTTTTTGGGAATTTTTTATGGTTTTATCCTTTTTGGTTCTTTTTTCTGCGCCTGCCGTGGGGGAATGATTAAAAGGCTTTTTGGGTTTTAATTTTTCCGATTGGTTTGGTGGGGGATATGGTTAAGGTTGAAAAAGGCACTTTTGCAGTGAAAACAGGCCTTGCGAAAATGCTGAAAGGCGGCGTGATAATGGATGTTGTCACAGCAGAGCACGCTCGCATTGCCGAAAAGGCCGGCGCCTGCGCGGTAATGGCTTTGGAGAGGGTGCCTGCGGACATCCGCAAGGAAGGCGGCGTCGCAAGGATGGCTGACCCTAAAAAAATAAAGGAAATAATGAAGGCTGTTTCTATTCCTGTTATGGCGAAAGCGCGCATCGGCCATTTTGTGGAAGCGCAGGTGCTTGAAGCGCTCGGCGTTGACTTCATTGACGAAAGCGAAGTGCTCACTCCGGCGGACCCGAAATACCATATTGATAAGTGGAAATTCAAGGTGCCGTTTGTTTGCGGGTGCACGAATCTCGGGGAAGCGCTCCGCAGGGTAAAAGAGGGAGCGGCAATGATCCGCACCAAGGGGGAAGCAGGCACAGGCAATGTCATTGAAGCCGTAAGGCACATGAGAATGGTGAACGAGGAGATTGCGGCACTGCAGAAAATGAATGCAACGCAGTTGAAGGGAAAAGCAATCGAGTACCGTGTCCCTCTTGACCTGTTATTGAAAACAAGGAAGCTGAAGAGACTGCCTGTCGTGAACTTTGCCGCAGGCGGAATCGCCACGCCGGCAGATGCTGCGCTCATGATGCAGCTTGGCTGCGACGGCGTTTTCGTCGGCTCAGGGATTTTCAAATCAGCAAATCCTGCAAAAAGGGCCCGCGCCATTGTCGAGGCGACAACTCATTTCAATGATGCAAAGGTTATCGCAAAATTTTCTGAAGGCTTGGGCGATGCAATGAAAGGAAAAGACATTGCGGAACTCAAGGAAAGATTGCAGGACCGCGGCTGGTAAAACTTTTTTTAGTGGGAAAATGGCTCGCAAAACAGTAGGAGTTCTTTCATTGCAGGGCGGGGTGGAAGAGCACATTGCAATGGCGCAGGAGTGCGGCTGGAATTCGGTGAGAGTGAAGGTAGCCGGAGACCTGAAGGGATTGAATGCGCTGATCCTGCCAGGCGGCGAATCCACAACAATGAATTTGCTTTCACGGCAGAGGGGCCTGCTGAACGCCTTGAAGTCTGCCATAAAAAAAGGCATGCCTGTTTTCGGCACGTGCGCAGGCGCAATCCTGCTTGCAAAAAAAGTCGGAAAAAGGAAAGGCCTGATCGGTGAAATGGATTTGGCTGTGGAGAGAAATGCCCATGGCAGGCAGGCCGAGAGCTTTGAAACCGATTTGGAAATAAAGGGCGTTGGGAAATTCCACTGCATTTTCATCAGGGCGCCGGTTATAAGGGAAGTTGGGAAAAATGTTGAGGTGCTGGCGGGCTTTGGAGGGAAGCCTGCCCTTGTGAGGCAGGGAAGGATGCTTGCTGCGGCATTCCACCCCGAATTGGGGGAAGACCGCAGGCTGCACAAGTTTTTCCTGGGAAAAGTTGCACAAGGGTTTTAAACTCTTGTTTCCGAAGTGATATAACGGTTTGGAAGTGTTTTTTATGGAGAAAAAGGTTTCAGGCGCCAAAAAGATTTTGCTTGCAGCATTCCTGCTGGTAGTTTCGTATATGGCGATTTACCTGCTTTCAAATTATGCCGGCGGCATTTTCTCAAAATTGCCTGGCATCGGGACTTTTTTCCCTTTTTATGACTGGCGCTTCGATTCAAAAACAATATCGCCGATGTATGCGCTCATGCCCGTCATAGGCTTCCTGGCGGTTTATTTCCTTGTATTTTTCACCAAAAGGGAGTTCGACTGGGGCTTTGTCGAATCAGCCAAATTTCCGGTTGCCCTAATAATCCTGTCGCTTTTCGCCTTTTACTTTGTCCCTGTTTATTTTTATTCCATGCAATCAGCATCTGTCGCCGAACAGGACGGCTACACCCAAACCTGCTTTTACCGCTTTGAAAAAGAGTTCGGCAAAACCCAGAACGTCAGCGCGCAAAAGGAAATGGGCAATGAGTTCAATTCCGGAAACTGCCTGTGGGATTCCTGCTTCAACTGCGCCAACCTGCAATTTGACGAAGTGTCGGGCGGAACGCGCACAGCAGTGCAGAAGGCGGCATGCCAGATAAACTACTGGAAATGCTTCGGCCAGTCCGCATTTTTGATTTTCATTTTCGGCGCAATCGCCGGCTGGATTTCATTTAGGCTGCAGAAAATAATCGAAGGGCAGTTTTAGGTCGCTGCAAGCCTTTTTATCTTTTTTCAGCGCTTTTTTTCAGGTGCAACAATGAAACGTCGCTGTAAAACATTCAGCCTTGAAGGCTACGGCTGTTCGCTGAACCAGGGCGACACCGCAAGAATCGCCCTGCTTCTGGAAAAGGCCGGCTTTGGGCAGGAAAGCCCTGAAAAAGCGGATTTCATTTTGATAAACACCTGTGCCGTAAAAACGCCGACAGAAAACAAAATGCTGAGGCGCGTGAAGGCGCTCGGGGTGATTGCCGAAAAGGCCGGTGCAAGGCTTGTGGTCTGCGGCTGCCTCCCGTTCATCTCGCCTGAAAAGATTAAAGGCGCGTGTGAGAAGGCCGAACTGCTCGGCGTTGACCTGAAAGAAATCGCCTCCTTTTTCGGAATTCCCTTTTCTGAAAAAAATGCCAAAATCCCGGCGGCCAAAAAAAACAGCTGCATTTCAATCATTCCGGTGGCGCACGGCTGCCTTGGGAACTGCGCTTATTGCTGCGTGAAGCAGGCAAGGGGCGGGCTGAAAAGCCTGCCTGTTGAAGAAATAAACAGCGCTTTCGCGGAAGCGCTTGAAGGCTCGAAAGAAATATGGCTCACTGCAAACGACACAGGCTGCTACGGCCTGGACCGCGGCACAAATCTTGCCGAACTCCTGGAGCGCCTGCTTGAAAACGAAGGCGAATTTCGGGTGAGGCTGGGCATGATGAACCCGGCGAACCTTAAAAAATTCTTCCCGCGCCTTTTGAAGGCAATGGAAGACGAGCGCGTTTACAAATTTCTGCACCTTCCGGTGCAATCCGGTTCGGACAGGGTCCTCGGGCTGATGGAAAGGCATCACACTGCAAAAGAATTCGAGGCATTGGCTGCAAAGGCAAGGAAAAAATTCCCGGAAATTACGATTGCAACCGATATAATCGTGGCATTCCCCCAGGAAACCGAAAAAGATTTCAGTGAAAGCCTTGCCCTCCTGGAAAGGGTGAAGCCAGACATAGTGAATGTTTCAAGGTTCGGCTTAAGGCCGAACACGAAAGCCGCGCTCCTTCCCGGAAAAGTGCACGGCGGGATTTCAAAGCAGAGAAGCAGGGCCCTGGCTGCGAAAGCCAGGGAAATCGCCCTTGAAAAGAACAGGCTTTTTGAGGGCAGCGTCCAAAAAATCCTTGTTTCGGAGAAAGGCCCAACAGGCGGCTTTATCGGGCGCACGAATTCCTATAAGCCAGTGGCTGTGGAAAAAGCAGAGATGTGCTCTTTCCGCAATGCAAAAATCCTGAGGGCTTTCCCTACATACCTTGAGGGCAAAATTCTGCGGAAAAATTAGGTTTTTAATCCTTCGCGGGCACATATCTTTTGCTTTTTAAGGCCTGAGAAAATGATTCTGGAAAACTCGTGGAAGGAATACCTTGCTAATGCCAGGGCAGCGATTGCCTTCGGCCTCCTGCTGTTCTTTGTTCCCTTCCTGCTGCTCGACTTCTTCGCATCCCAGAACATGTTTTTCTCCTCGGGCTCGTTTTTCATCGAATACAATATTGTCAATCCGGCGGTATTCATTGTGGAATTCGTGCTTGCGTCAATCTTCCTTTTCTTCTTTGCCTTTTTTGTTTCGCTGATAGTCTTCGGCGTGAGAAAAAACCTCAGCAAGGTAAGGGTCGAATACTACCTTGCGGAAATGGTCAGGAAGTTTTCTGTCAAGATTTTCGTTTTCTTCTGGCTTTACATGGTTGCATTCTTTGCGTTCGGCTTCCTGGCGGTTACTTTCATGGAGCCCGCATCGGGAATATTGCTTGTATCGCTTGCGCTCCTTGCGCTTTCGCTCCTGTTCATGTTTGTGCCGCAGGCAATTGTTGTCGACGAGGTCGGCATAGCCGATGCGGTAAGGGAAAGCGCCGGCTTCATTGCAAAAAACATCTCTTCCTTTTTGATGGTGCTCGGGATCGGCGTGGCATTGACCGCCGGAGTCCTGCTGTTGGAATACGCGCTTGATTTCATCGCATTGGATGTCCTGCCAGGCAGGTTCGTTTCGGTCATCATACTGCTGGTTTTCGTTGTGCCATTCCTTGAAGTCCTCAAAACATACATGTACCTGATGAAATTCGATTTGGTCAAAATGAGCGAAATGGCCCACAGCGGCGGCTTCGGGAAAAAGCACAGGTAAAAAAGAGTCCTCATTGCCTGATTGGGATTGATGCCGTGAAATATGCTTTTTTTTCTTAAGTATTTAAACCTATTTTATATCAAAAGGCTTCAATTCAGATAGTTTTATGGCCTTTTGGTAGCTATCAAAGGACAAATTATGCGCTATTTTTGTCCTTTGATATTATTACATAACAAATAACCAGGCGTTTTTTCACAAAGCAAACTTTTTATTTGTTATTATTTAGTATTGTTAATAGGTTTTCTTTTTTGGGGCTTTCGAATGATTCCATCCATAGACAAGGTTGACTACCAGATTCTGAAAAGATTGATTGAGGACGGGCGCACTTCATACAGGGCCATAGCAGACGAAACAGAACTCACAGATGTTGCAATCAAGAAAAGAGTGGATTCCCTGAAGCGCAAGGGCATCATTTCCTCGATTTCGGCAAACCTCGACCTCACAGTTATCGGCTATGAAAAGCCTGTGTTCCTGCAGGTGCGCACAGACCTTTCAAAGCACAAGGACATTATCAAGAAACTGGAATCGCTCGAGCACATAAACGAAGTCTACCAGGTGATGGGCGAATACAACATGCTGCTGAAAGCCGTATTGCCAGATTCTACGTCCACAAAGGATTTCATTGACCGGCTTTCAGCAATCGACGGGGTTCTTGACATGAAAAGCATGGTTGTGCTGGACAAGATTAAATCATCGAGTTCGCTGCCGAGCACAGTGCTCCAGAAGCGCCTTTGAACTTTTTTCCAGCGGCAATTTTCAGGTTGTCTGCCTGCGTGCTTGTTTTTATTCTTTTTCATCCAAAGGTTTCTCTTATATCAAAGGACAAATTTATACGGTTATTTTTGTCCTTTGATAGCTATCAAAAGACACTTACAAAATATCGTTATTAATGTCTTTTGATATTAGGCGGTTTGCCGCCAAGGGATTTTTTTCATGGACCTTGTCATCGCAGAAAAGCCGATTGCCGGGAAAAGGATTGCTGAGCTGCTTGCAGGCGGCAAGGTTAAAGAGGAAAACCATCACGGCGCGGTGTTTTATTCTTTTGAAAAAGACGGCCGCAGCATGTTTGTTTTCCCGCTCAAAGGCCATATAAAGGATGTTGACTTTCCGAAGCATTTCGCGCCCTGGCTCGGCACAGACCTCTCAAAGCTCACGAATGCCGAGGTCCTTTACGCCGAAAAGGAAAAAGGCATAATTTCACTGCTCAAATCCCGCGCCCCGGATTTCAAAAGAGTCATTTTCGCAACAGACTCCGACCGCGAGGGGGAAAGCATCGCGCTCGAAGCGCTTGTCTGCCTCAAGGAAACAAACAAGGGCATCGAAATCAAGAGGGCGAATTTTTCCGCAATCACCGCCGAGGAAATAAACCAGGCTTTCTCGGAATTGGGCGAACTGGATTACAATTTTGCTGATTCCGCGGATGCAAGAAGGGAAATAGACCTTATCTGGGGTGCAGTCCTAACGCGCTTCCTTTCACTTGTCTCAGGCCAACTCGGGAAGGAATTCCTGTCGGCAGGCAGGGTGCAGAGCCCGACGCTTGCTTTGATAGTTGACCGCGAAAAGGAAATCCTCGCCTTCAAGGCCATGGCATACTGGGAACTGCAGGCGACCTTCGAGAAAAACAAGGAAAAATTCCTTGCATTCCACAAGGCAGGAAGGTTCTGGGAAAAAGAAAAGGCCGAAAGCGCGTTTGCAAAAAAAGCCGATTATGGCACAGTGATGAAAGTCACGAAATCCGAGAAAACGATTGCAAAGCCGCTGCCTTTCAACACCACGACATTCCTGAGGGCAGCAACAGCAATCGGGTTTTCGGCTGCAGGCGCAATGTCTGTAGCCGAAACATTGTACCAGCGCGGTTTGATAAGTTATCCGCGCACTGACAACACGGTTTTCCCGCCGAGCATCAACCTTAGGAAAATCCTCGAACAGCTCATGAGGGTCGAGCCCTTTTACAAAATTGTTGAAGAGCTGCTTGCAAAAAAAAGCCTTGTGCCGTCGCGCGGCGCGAGCGCCACAAAAGACCACCCGCCGATACACCCGGTTGATTTCCCGAAGGAAAAGCTTTCGGAGCAGGAATGGAAGATTTACGAGCTTGTGTGCAGGAGGTTTTTCGCGGTGTTGGGCGACGACGCGCTTGTTGAAAACCTGAGCGTGGACATAGACCTTGCAGGCGAGCCTTATGTCGCAAGAGGCCAGCTCTACCTGAAATTGGGCTGGAAAAAATTCTATCCTTACAGCAAGGCGAGCGAGGTAATACTTCCAAAGCTTGAGCAGGGCGACAGGGTGAAACTTATTGAACTGGAACTCCTTGCTAAGGAAACAAAGCCCCCCGCGAGATATTCTCAGGGGACGCTCATTAAAACAATGGCAGAGCTCGGTTTAGGCACGAAATCCACAAGGCACGAGACAATCCAGAAGCTTTATTTCAGGCATTACATCCATGGCGCGAAGGCAATAGAGCCGAACAAGATTGCCTTTGCTGTAATCGATTCGCTTGAAAAATTCGACGGCGTGATTGTAAAGCCCAAGATGACCTCCGAGCTCGAAAAGGAAATGGACGAAATCGCGGCAGGCAAGAAAGGCAAAAAGCTTGTCGTTGACGATTCAAGGGAAATGCTTCTCGAGGCATTGAAGGAACTGCTGAAAAACAAGAACGAGATAGGGATGGCGCTGCGCATGGCATTAAGAGCGGACAGCCACAAGTTCCCGTGCACTCGCGAGGGCTGCAAAGGCATGCTTGTCGTGCGCACAGGAAAAACAGGCAAAAGGTTTTTGGGCTGCACTGCATACCCTGCATGCACCAATATTTTTCCCCTGCCGCAAAAGGGCAGCATTTCTGCAATGGACAAGAAATGCGAGCACTGCGGGCACCCGATGATAATGGTAAAAAACGGAAGGTATTCCTTCAAAATGTGCATCAGCCCTGGATGCAAAAGCAAAGAGGAGTGGAAGGCCAGGAATGAAAAAAAGGAACAGGCTAAATGAAACCGCCGCTGCTTTTTTTTTCCTGCTTGCGGCTCTGACCCTGTTTTCAGGCTGCTCTGAACAGCAAGCTCCGGTGCCTGAAATTTCCTCTTTCGCTTCCGGGGCGCAGGAGCTGGAATCGCTTTACGCCGAAGCTGGTCTTTCATCCGCAGACATCGGGCGCATCGATTCAAAGGAATTGTTCGATGAAAGCGAAATCGCAGCACTGGATTCGAAACTCTCGGCCCTGAAGCCGAAAATTGAGGGCTTTATGCTGAAAGCAGCAACTGTAAAAGACCAGAAGGAAAGGGACGCATTGCTTGCCCTTGCGCTCCTTGAAACAGCAAGGGCCGATTATCTCGATACAATGGCGGCATTAAAGGATTCCGCAAAATTCCGGAAGGCTGTGGAAGAATTTGAATCTTTCGATTTTAATGCTGTGGATGCGTTTGACGGGAATGCCGAATGCCCTCCGATACAAAGGGATTTGGAAGAAAAGTACAATGCCGCCAGAACCGCGGCCCAAAACCTCGAAAGCCAGGCAGGATTTTTTAAGGAAAACTATCCTGAATTCACCCAGGCAGCAAAACTCAATGAAAAAAGCCCGCGCCTTGCCGCAACAGGAATCCCTGCCTTTGCTGAGGCTGTTGGGCTGATGTCCGAGGGCTGCACAATCCTTAAAGAATCAGGCAGGCTCCTGGCAGGCATCGAACAGGCAGCAGGCAGCGCAAACGTTTGCCTCGAAATCAAGCCGCTCGCTGAAAAAACCAATGAATTCGAATCGCTTGCACTGCGCTTTGATTCCTTTTCAGGGAAAGCCGAGTCAATCGGCGAATTAAGCCTTGGCAAGGAAGCGCTTGAATCCCAAAGGCAGTCCCTCCTGTCTGTGGCAGATGAACTGAAAGGGATAGAACTGCAGATAGAAAGCGAATGCAAGTAAGTGCTGGCTATTTTTTCTCCCTCGCCTGGGCTGCCC
This sequence comes from Candidatus Iainarchaeum sp., assembly GCA_026396995.1. Taxonomy (GTDB): domain Archaea; phylum Iainarchaeota; class Iainarchaeia; order Iainarchaeales; family DTGL01; genus JAPLVS01. The sequence goes on along the minus strand of JAPLVS010000066.1, from coordinate 14,746 downwards.
CCTAATATAATAAAAAAATAAAAAAAGAAAGAGGGTTGTAAAGAGGGTTATGGAAAAAGTGGTTTAAAAAGAGTTTAAGAGGAGGGGCCAAAAACCCAGTTCAAAACTGGTACAGGTAAAGCCTGGTGAGCCGCCCTCCTCTTCCATCCGTGCATTTCTTGGATGAATCCCTCCCGGAATTAAACAATAATACCACGGCTTTGATATTTAAATAAATTGCCCAACGCTGGCTGTCTTAAAAGAACATTTAAATAACATTTGGATGTTTATTTTGCCTATCTTAAGGTGGTTTATTTGTCCGTAAAGATGAAGATAGACGATAAGGTGCGCCTGAGCGTCCTGGAGGCGCTCCTGAAAAAGCGCTGTGTGAAGCCAGATCTCAAGCGGCTCAAGCAATACACAGGCCTCCACAAGGCCACGATAAAAAGTTCGCTGGATTTCCTGGAAAAGCAAGGCGTAATTTCCGGCTATGGCCCGAAAATAAATTTCAGGCAACTGGGCTTCCACCTTGAGGTCACAACGCTCCTGCAGGCAGACCTTTCCAAAAAAAACATTTTCGACGACTTGGTGAAAAAGGCGAATTCGGACCCGCACCTTTACTGGTTTTCGGGAATGCTCGGCTCAAGCAACTGGAACCTTGTCATGAGGCAGGTTTACCGCGATGTGGAATCCTACAGGAAGCATTTCGAGGAGCATTATTTCAAGGGCATACCCTCCATATATGATTTTGTGAGGGACAGGCAGATATTGTTCACCACTGAGCCTGTCTATAAGGCGACTTCCAGGACAAATTCAATTGTCGAGAGCATCTTGGTGGAAAGGGGCATCAAATGATTTATGGCAGGGTTGTGAATGGTTCAGGTTGAAATAGATTTTTCAAAAAGCCTCGAGGAGAATGCCTCCCTGTATTTCGACAGGGGAAAGGAGGCGAAGGCGAAGGCTGTGCGCATAAGCGCTGCGATTGCCGAGACTGAAAAAAGGCTTTCGAAGGAATCGAAAAAAGCAGAGGAGGCGAAGCCTGAGCTTTTCAGGAAAAGGGCAAAGGAATGGTTCGAAAAGTTCCGCTGGTTTTATTCTAGCGACGGCTTTTTGGTAATAGGGGGGCGAGATGCGCAGAGCAACGAAATCATTGTGAAAAAGCACATGGAAAAAGGCGACCTTTATTTCCATGCCGACATAGTCGGGGCGCCGCACTGCGTTGTGAAAGCAGCCGGCGGGAAAGTGCCTGAAAAAACAAAAGAAGAAGCCGCTGTTTTTGCAGCTGTTTTCAGCAAGGCATGGAATGCCGGGGTTTCGAATGCCGACGTTTATTCTGTGAATCCGGAGCAGGTTTCAAAAAAGGCGCCGACCGGCGAATCCATCGGCACAGGCGCATTCATGATTTACGGGGAAAGGCAGTGGTTCAGGAAACTGCCTGTGCGGATTGCCGTAGGCATTGACAAGGAAGGCAGGGTCATTGCAGGCCCGGAGAGCGCTGTGAAAAAACATTCCGCCTTTGCCATTGTCCTTTTGCCTGGCCAGGAAAAAAAGAGCGAGATTGCAAAAAAACTTAAGAACATCACTGAAAAGAAATATGGGGCGCAGGGAATCCACATAGACGAATTCCTTGCGGTGATTCCCTCCGGGGAGAGCCAAATCTGGGGAAACCCTTAAAAAGGCTTTGATTAAAAGATACTGTAAATGATTAAAAAGTTTAAACGGTGTTTTTTTGGCTGAAAAGGAAATCCATTTGAAAGTGCAGGATTCTGACCCCATGCATGTGGGCAGGAATATTGTAACGCTTGACCGCGTTTCAAAGACCGCGCTCGGCGTCACAAGCGGCGACATTGCTGAAATCCGCGGCCCGGCAAGGAGCACTGCAGCTGTCATCTGGCCTTCGCGCAGCGAAGACGAGGGCAAGGGCATTGTGAGGATGGATTCTTTCATAAGGCATAACAGCGGCGTCGGCTTGGGCGACACTGTCGTGGTGCGCAGGGCGGATTACAAGGATGCAAGGGATGTCGTGCTTGCGCCGACGCAGGAAATAAGGATTATCGCCTCAGGCTATAACCGCATTTTGAAGAAGAGCTTTTTGGGAAGGCCTATTGTGCAGGGCGACAATGTCTGGATAAGTGTTTTCGGCTCAGGCTTTGTCTACAGAGTGGTAAGCACAAAGCCCAAGGGCATAGTCAAAGTTACTGATTTCACGAATTTTGTCCTCAAGGAAAAGCCTGTAAAGGAAGGCATTGAAGGCATTCCCACAATCGCTTACGAGGATATCGGCGGCCTCAAGGAGCAGGTGCAGAAGGTAAGGGAAATGGTCGAATTGCCGATGAAGCACCCCGAGCTTTTCAGGAAATTGGGCATTGTCCCCCCGAAAGGCATTCTTTTGTTCGGGCCGCCAGGCACAGGCAAGACATTGATGGCGAAGGCCGTGGCAAGCGAGACCAATGCGCATTTTATCAGCGTGAATGCGCCTGAAGTGATGAGCAAGTTTGTCGGGGAGGCTGAGGAGCGCCTCCGCGGAATGTTCAAGGAAGCGGAAGAGAACGCGCCAAGTATTATTTTTATCGATGAAATTGACGCGATTGCCCCGAAAAGGGACGAGGTTGTCGGGGAAGTCGAGAGAAGGGTTGTGGCCCAGCTCCTTGCATTGATGGATGGCCTTGAGGCAAGAGGCAACGTCATTGTGATGGCTGCAACCAACAGGGTGAATTCCCTGGACGAGGCCCTGAGGAGGCCAGGCAGGTTCGACCGTGAAATAGAATTTGCAATTCCTGACAGGAAAGAAAGGAAGGAAATTCTTTTGATTCATACAAGAGGCATGCCTCTGGCAAAGGACGTCGACCTTGACGCCCTTGCCAATATCACGCACGGCTTTGTCGGCGCTGACCTTGAGGCATTGTGCAAGGAATCCGCAATGAAGTCATTGAGGCGCTATCTCCCAGAAATAGACCTTGAAGCCGAAGAGATTCCGCAGGAAGTGCTGGAAAAACTGGAGATAAACAAGAAAGACTTTGCCGAAGGCCTGAAGGACGTGCAGCCCTCTGCCTTGCGTGAGGTTTCGGTCCAGGTGCCGAAAGTGAAATGGAAAGACATCGGCGGCCTTGACGACCAGAAGGAAGAACTTATGCAGGCAGTGGAATGGCCACTGAAGTATCCTGATTCTTTCACTGAAATGGGCATAAAGCCGCCGAAAGGCATTCTGCTTTACGGGCCGCCTGGCTGCGGCAAAACGCTGATAGCAAAAGCTGTTGCCACTGAAAGCGAGGCGAATTTCATTTCAATAAAGGGTCCTGAGCTTTTGTCAATGTGGGTCGGCGAAAGCGAGCGCTCTGTGAGAAAGATTTTCCGCAAGGCAAGGCAGGCTGCGCCAGTCATTGTTTTCTTTGACGAGATCGATTCGATTGCGGGAAGTCGCGGGAAAGACAATGATTCCGGGGTCGGGAACCGCGTGCTTGACCAGATTCTCACAGAGCTGGACGGGCTTGAGATACTGAAAAATGTTGTTTTCATGGCTGCAACGAACAGGCCGGACCTTGTCGACAAGGCCTTGATGAGGCCGGGAAGAATAGACAAGATGATTGAGATAAAGGCGCCGACGCTCAAGGCAAGGGAGCAAATCTTCAAAGTGCACACGGAAAATGTGCCGATGGCAAAAGATATTTCCCTGAAAAAACTCGCAGAGCAGACAGACGGATTCAGCGGCGCCGACATCGAGGGCATTGTAAGGGAAGCGGCAATGGCAGCACTGAAAGAAAACAAAATGAAGAAATCCGAAGTGAAGCAGTCGCATTTCGACAAGGTGCTTGCAAAGCTCAAGCCTTCGATAAGCCCCAAAGTCCAAAAATCCTACGACGAATTCAAGGAGCACGTTGCGGACTTCGTGCCGAGCTATGTGGGATGAAAACGCAAGCTTTTTTTAAGGCATCAGGAAGAAAACGTAAAACAGCGGGAAGAACGCCACAGCCCAAACCGCTGCATTCCATGCAATGACCTTGCTGCCGTCGAGCGGCGGCACAGGAATCAGGTTGAAGAATGCGAGGAAGAAGTTGATTTGGGCGACTGTTACCAAGAGTTCGACAATGTAAGGGTCCAAATCCATGGAAACCCTTGCATAAAACCATAAGGCCAGGAAAACCAGCCCTATCACGATATTGGTCGCCGGTCCTGCAAGGGAAATAATGCCGTTCTGCTTCCTTGTAATATTTTCCCCGTAAATATAAACGGCTCCAGGCGCGGCAAACATGAACCTGCCAAATGTTATTATTGGCAGTGCCACCGACAGCACGAGGCCCCAGGTCCAGGCCCTGAATTCCGCATAGCAGCCGAATTTTCTTGCAACCTGCCTGTGCGCGAGCTCATGGAAAATGAACGCTGTTCCCACCGCAACAAAGCTTATAGGGAGAAAATACAAAAAGTCGACAGCATTCAGCAAGCCAGGCCCCAAAACAAAAGCGAACGCTATGCTTATCGTGAACCAACTTATGAGCAGGTCATTCCTTTCCTTTTTGCCCATTCCCTTGTGCTCTAATTGGCCTTCCATTACTAAACTGCCTTCCGCAATCATTAAAAACATTTTCCGGGAAAGGATATATTGCCAAGAGAGGTATTGGAATGGATTCCAAAGCGCAGATATCCATAGAGTTAATCGTCATTATGGCTGCCCTGATAGTCGTGGCGCTGGTTCTTGTCTCGAGGTTTTACGGCACAAGCAAGACAGCAACAGACGAAATCGACAAGAAATCGAAAGCGCTGTTCGACACTTTGGGCGACCTTGAAAAACTCTGAGGGATTTGATGGATTGCGGGCGCGTTTCGCAAAAAGGCCAGTTGTCGCTGGAGTTCCTGCTCATAATGGCAGGCTTTGTTCTGGCGCTTGCAGTGTTCGCGCCTGTCGCCCTGAAAAGCGCCAAGGCCGCGCTGTTTGCAATGGAAGCCCAGCGCGCGCAGGCATTCCTGTCGGAATTCAGTTCGGAGGCAAGGCAGGTTTCATTTTTGGGGGAAGGAACAGTGAAAGAGGTAAAAGCCAACGCCCTGAAAGAATGGCTTTTTGAGGCAGGAAACGGCACTGCAAAAATAACAGTGGAAAGCGAAGCGCTTGGAAGGGAAAAAACTTTCTCTGAAAAAATCCCGGCTGAAGTCCTGGAATTCTCCGGAAAGATAAACGGGAAAATGGCCCTAAGGCTGGCCAAGTCAGAGACTGTTGTGGTTGTTTCCTCAATCGATGAAAACTGAAACCACCAATTCCTTCCTTTTGAGGTTTGCGGAATAAAACACAGCGCCGGCGGCAACCGCGCTTCCGCCGCCTTTCCCGATTCCAATCCTTTTTCCGTTCGCTTCCACAAAACCGCTTTTTCCGGGAAAAACCATTTCGAAATCTGCCGCCATTTTCTCGGCTGAAAAATCTCCTTCCAAAAACCTCGCTTTCAGGATATCGTCAAGTCGCTGTATTATGTATACTTCTCCGGCTTTTTCCGCCGGCTTCGGCGCATCAAACGCCGCAAGGGAAAAAATAATTGCAGCCATCAGTGCGAGCGCTATTGCGCTTTCGGTGATATAAAAAATTCCTTTTTGCATTCAATCACCGCAGAATTTTGCGAGCAGAAGGCATTCCTCCTGCCCGATGAAAACAATGCGCGGCATCACATCGCATTCTGTGCCCTCGGCCTGCCTTTCATAAAGCATTTTCTCACTGCCGGGGCATTCTGCCTTTATTTCGGAAAGCCCGAACTTTCCCTCCTGCGCCACATATGCTTCGGCAATCCTGTTTTCCAGCACCCTTCTCTTTGAGCCATCGAACAATGCAAGCCCTGGCTGGTTGCCGTCAAAAGGCCGCTTCACCAATGAATCCAGGAACAAAGCCCTGTTTTTTGCAAGGCTGAACTGCCGAAGTTCGCTTTCTCGCTCCATCCTGAAAGAAAAGATTAAAATCGAGAAAACCAAAACCATCGAAAGCATCAAAACAAATGAAATCGAAAAATCAAGCGAAAACAGGATTCCCTTCTGCCCGGCCTTAGCGGCAATGCGTTTAATTTTTGCCCTGTTTTTCCAGGCTTTTTTTCCGCAGTTTCTGCCTGTAATGCGTTTCATTTTCGCCGTGCCTTCTCCCGCCTGCTTTCCGCGGGTTTTACCTGTAATGCGTTTCATTTTCAAGCCTCACAGAAAAGCCGTTTCCCTTCTGGATTGTCTGGATTGCGGCTGCGATTGTTTCCGCACCCTGTTCTGTATTGCCGTCCGAATAATAAATTGTTGAATTGCCTTTTCCATAGCATTTTTCCTTCCATTCCGCAAGCATGGCGCCGGGGTTTGCGCTCATTGCGCTTATGCCTGCAGAGCATTTTTCAGCATAAGCGCCGGCTTTGAGTTCGCGGAAGGATGCCGCTGTTTCTTTCCCTTTTTCCAGTTCGATTGATGCGAACTGTGCCAGCACAATGAAGAAAGCCAGCAGCACCAGCAGCGCTTCAATCGATGCCTGCCCTTTGCCACTCACACTACCACCGTCCTGTCAATGGAATAGCCGGGCAGCAAAAGAAAGTACTGCTCTGAGCCGCCGACCCTTATTATGCCGAGCACAGCCCGGTTTTTCATAAGGCCGCCTGTGAACCTGAACTGCACCAAAAAAACATGCTCTTTTGCATTGACCACCACTGTCTTGCAGTATTGGGCAAGATTTTCGATTTTTTTGATGTTTTCGGTTGCAGGCGTGAACTGCACTGAAAGGCCGGAAGTGCTGATTTCAAAAAATTCAATGCTTCCGCCAAGGCCTTGTTCCTTTTCAATTGCGTCAAAGTAGGCGGTGAGGGAACCGCTGATTTTTTCGTTCAGCACAGCGCCCTCCCTGTTGCCGGCCCTTATCTCATTCTCAATTGTTTCCCCGATAATGGAATCAGTGTTTTCTTCCAGCTGGAAGCGGAGAAAGGAAGCCCTTTCTATTTCCATTGCCGCAAGGCTTCCCTCTGCCAGTTTCGCCCTTGCAATGCCTGCGACTCCGGCCATTGCAACCACGCAGGCCGCAAAGACAAATACCAGCGTAAACGAATATACGCCACGCATTCAACCAACTCTCTCAAATAAATGCGGCAAAACCCCTTTTATTTTTTTCTGCTTTCATTTGTGCGATGCAGGGAAGGAATAATGGCATTGCAATTCCGGTTTTTGGGAAAATCCAGAAAAAGCAGGCGCTGCTTTTTGGAACCGCGGGCTTCCTGCTTTTCCTTTTCTTCATCCTGCTTTTTTTGCAGGCCTCCCAGATCGAAGCCCTCAAACAGGAAAAAGCAGTTATTTCAGCCGAGAAATACGCGCTTGACCTGAATTTCACGGAGTTCAGGGCAAAATCTGCCGAAAGAGTTTCTTCGCTTGAGCGTTTGAACAATGCCAAGGCAAAGGAAATAACCGAGTTAAAGGAAAAAATTGCCTCTGTAGAGGGCCTTCTTGCAGGCCTTGAAAAAGACTATAATGAATTAAAGCAGGCGAAAAAGACGCTTGGGGAAGAATACGCGCTCCTTAAAGAGGAATCCGCACAGACAATAAAAAGCATCGAGGAATTCGAGGGCGAAATAGAAAGCTCCATTGAATGGTTCCAGGAAAATGCTGCCCTCCATGACACCGAGCGCCAGACGCTTGCAAAAACCTCGCTTGAATCCAGGTGCTTTTTGGTAAGCGGGCAGGGCTGTTCAGTAAAGACAGCGTGCCTTTACCTTGTGAATTCAATGCAGGAATACCTGGGGCTTTCATATATTGCGGACAAGGGCGACAGGCTCACGCCGGTTTCTGAATTCCTTGACAAAAAGGGCGGGGACTGCGAGGATTTCTCGCTTTTCTTCAAGGCAGAACTCAACCACTTCCTTGAAAAATGCGGCAATGCAAGACCTGAAACAATATCGGTCGAGGCATGGACCGGGGCTGAAAGCCTGGTTGCAAGATACTGGATTGACAACCAGAACCAATGGTATCTCGAAGGAGTGCAAAAGCAAAGCCTTGAAGCCGGCTATGTTTTTCCGGCTGTGGTTTGCGGAAACATTTATGACCTGCAGAAAAAAGAGATTGCAGGCCATTGCGTTGTCGCGCTCACAAAAAAGCGCATTTCAGGGATTGCGGATGTTTTCAATGAACTTGACGGTGCCCCGCTCATTGAACCGCAGGACGGCTCTTTCCTTGGAAACATCAATGAAGCCTCTTCCCTGGTTTACCTGAACAAAGAGGGCGATTCAACAAAGCACGATTCCTTCATTTATTGGGTGATCACAGATAACGATTTCTATATGTTCGACCAAGAAAGCGCGGAATGGACAGGTTATGCGTTTTTCGCGGAAAAACTTGCGGCATTAAAGGAAAAACTTGCACTGCTGGCAGAATGAGCCTGTTCACTTGAAAACGAAAACAATGTATGCCAGTGCAGCCAAAAACAGGATTACTGCGGCAGTGCGGTTATAGTATGCGACCAGCGCCAGCACCAGGAGCGCCAAAACCGCTTCAGTTGCCATGCTTGCCGCCTTGTTCAGGATGAATGCCCCGAGCAGGAATCCGCCCGCGAGCAATACAAAAAAGAATGCCGCAAAAGAGCCAGCGTTCTTGTTCACTTTGCCCATGCATTGCTGTACTGTCATGTCCACGCTGTCCTGGGATTTCGGCTTTGGAGCCGCTGCTGCAGGTGTTGCTTCTGTCATAAGTATCTTCTTCCATAGGACAATTTAAATAATTATTTCCGGAACCGCATTCAACGGGTTCAGGAGTTCCGGTCCAATATTCCTCTTCCTCTTTTGATTCCTTTATTGAGCATTCCTGCTTGTTTTTCCAAATGGTTCAGCCTCCAGAAACGCAAACCCACCCTCCCGTAATTTCTTGCGCGGTCTGCGGTCTCACCAACGCGCCCCCTGAGGTCTTCACTGCCGGCTTTGCTTATTGCTTTCTGGCTCTCAGCATCGGCAATTCCTAACCTGTCCTTGGCGGTCTTTATTTCCATGTTTAAAGATCCAAGCCTTCTCTCTGCAGCCTGAATTTGGGACGTAAGTTCCGTTCTTGCCTCGGAGGTCATGCGGGGCTTTCTTTGGGCGCCGATGCCCTTGCTTTCGTTTTCGATTGCCTTCCCAATCGCTCTACGGAGCCTTATTCTTGCTCCCCAATTTGGTAAAAACGGCATATGCAAGCCTCTGGTTCAGCACTTGCTGACGATTAAGTGCTGCATATCTATTGGTGCTTTTCACCTATAAATACTTTTCCCCGAAAAGGAGGCCGGAAGGCCTGCTTTGCCAATTTAGTGTTGAGAGCCGTGTTGGAGCCAAAGGGCTGTGCTGCTAATGCTTGTGTCGGGCCCAGAGATGCTGTGTTGCTGCCGGGGGCGGTGTTGAGGCCAAAGGGGCTTTCCCTGAAAGCTGCAAAATGAATGGTTTCAGGCAATCTTCAGCTCCGGCATAAGGCCTTCGTACTTGATTTTTTCCTCAAGCACGCCCAAAAGCTCGTACAAGACATTCCTGTTTTTTCTCGGTTCCCTGTTCAGGCGCAGCTTTTCATAAATCCTTTCCTTGTGCGTGTCGAGTTCGCCCAAATCCATTAACCCGAATTCGTTTTTTGTGAAAATCCTCATTCTCTCACCTCTCTAATCCTTTCGCTTTGCACCCTTTTTAAAGGCGCGGAACACCTCGCTTCCCCTGAACCTTCCTTCCCGGGGCGCTGAATAGTAATATATTTTTTTTGAGCCTAAATTTCATCCGATGCCGAAGAATATTTTTGCGGAAGCCGCTGAAGGTGAAATTTTCAGGGACGAAAAATTCCTCTATCCGGAATTCGTGCCTGAAAGGCTGCCTTACAGGGATGCACAAATCGATGAAATGGTGCACGCATTCCAGCCAGTACTCAAGGGTGGAAAGCCCCAGAACGTTTTCGTTTTCGGCGCAAGCGGCACAGGAAAAACCGTAACGGTAAAATACGTGCTCCGCGAGCTTGAAGCTTTCAGCAACCGCGCCAAAGGCCTGTACCTGAACTGCTTCGAATACAATACCCGCCAGGCCGTATTGAACCAAATCTGCGTTTTCCTCGGCGTTCCGGTTCCCCGCAGGGGAATCGCAACTGATGAGGTTTATTCAGAGCTTCTCCTGGCGCTCAAAAAAGCAGACTTTGTGCCGCTCATTGTATTGGATGAACTGGACCAGCTAATGGCTTCCAACACAGCATCCCTTGTCCTTTACGATTTATTGCGCGTTGTGGAATTCCAGAAATCGCGCCTTGGCATCATCATCATATCGAACGACGAATCCCTAGTGGCAAAACTTGATCCGCGCGTGCGCAGCAGCCTGCTCCACAATCCCGTGGAATTCGCCCAATACACTCCGGTGCAATTAAAGGAAATTCTTAAGGAAAGGGCGAAATATGCCTTTAACGAAAATGCGATTGATGCAGAAGTCATTAATGTTGCCGCGGGCCATGCTGCCAAAAACAAGGGCGACGCGCGCCTTGCAATCGAGAGCATTCTCCGCGCCGGCCGCATCGCTTCAAGGGAAGGTTCTTCGAAAGTGCAGGTTTCGCACCTGCGCACAGCATTCGATTCAATTCATTCCCGTGCCCTTGACAAGGCCAAGGATTTTTTGGATTTAAACGAAAAAAATATCCTGAAATTGTTGTGCGAAGAAGACGGCCTTGTTTCTGGAAAATTGTTTGCAAAGTTCAAAAAGCAGTTTGGGGAAAAGGCTTTGACCCAGCGCTCTTTCAGGAAAAAGCTCAACCGCCTCGAATCCTTAAAACTGGTGAAAATGGAGGCCGTGGAAAAAGGAATCCGCGGCCGCACGCGCACAGTCAAGCTGGCGCAGGGGAAAAAGGAAATTTTGGACACGATTGGATAAGACAGCAATGGAAGGATTTCACGCCCATTTGAGTTTTTTCTTTTTTTCCAATTCGAATTTTTCTATTTCTTTCTGCCAGTAATTGAAGAGCTCAGGGCTTTTTGCGGTTGACTGCTTTTCCCTGTGCTCCGCGATTCTTTTTTCAAGGGATTCGACTGCCTTCCCGTACTTTTTTTTGCTCACGCTCCCACCAATGCTTCTGTTTTGATGAACTCTATTTTTGCGGCTTCAAACAGTTTTTCAGCATCCTCGAGCGCTATCGCCAGTTTTTCTTTCTTGTCATCCCTTTCTGCCCTGTAAACAGCCAGAAAATCCGAGATTTGCTTTTCCTCAAAACCGTGCCCTGCCAGCATTTTCTCGAAATTTTTTGCAGAAAAATCCTTTTTTCCCACAAAGCACTGTATCAGGAAAAAGCTTTTGAGCCTTAAAACCAGCGAATAAATGCAGGCTGTCGAATCCAGTGCGGCAAGGCCTTTTTTGCGGTCTGCCCCGAGCAGCAACGCAGTATTCTTGAATGCCCAGAGCGTGCTGTCCAAGAATTCGGAAAAATCCGGCAGTATTTCTTTTTCCCTCAGTTCGGCCAGGAGCGGTTCGTTGAATATGGGCTTTGCTTCCCTGAGCGCCTGGTGCAGGAAAAGGCTTGAATCCTTTTCCAGCGCTTCCGCGAATTCTTTCCTGGCAATTGAAAGGAAGTCAAAGTTCCCTGTTTTCTTCAGGCCGATTTTCCTACCCGAAACCACAAGAATGTCGATGTCCGATTCCCCGCTTTCTTCGCCCCGTGCATGGCTGCCGAACAGGTAAACTCCCATTACATCGGCCATGTGCGGCTTTAAGAGTTCCATTGCCCCGCCTGCAATGTCCTGCTGTTTTTTTTCGAGGACAACGGACACCGTGCGCCCAATCCACCTTTTCGGTGTGTACACAATGCTGCCGTTCCCGAAGCCGACAACCTCCTTCTCCACGGCCTCTTCAACATCAAAAGTCCTGAGCATAGTATATACAAGTATAGACCTAATGGCTTAAATAGGCGGCGGCTGGCTTATTCCCTTGCCCGTCTTTTGAGCGGAACCCAATGGCCTTTCCTTCTTACTTTAAAGCGCGTCCAGGGGCGACCCCAGATTCTTCCGTCCTCGCCATATGATTTGTCAGTAATGACTTTTATCGGGCCTACCCTGATTACCCTTCTGGTTTCATAAAGGTTTTTCCCTTCGTTGCCTGGGCTTACTCTCTGCCCTTTGCCCAAGCCGACTCTTACCCATGCATCCTTTGAAGCCTTTTTTTGCCTGGCAGCATCCATCCTATCCATTGTCTTTTTGGACAACGGCCTTCCGGTCAGGCGCCTTCCCAAATACCTTAATTTTTTCAGCGCCATTCGCCTTCACCGTGTAATTATCTTCACAATATCCATGTTCTTTAATTCGGTGTCTTTTCCGATTTTTTGCTGGGTCCTGCAGTTGATGGCTGCAACGAATTTGTCGCCGATGTCAGTGTGGATTTTGTAGGCCAACTGCTGCGCCGTGGAGCCTTTTTTCAGGAGGTGCGCGTCAGGCAGCACGTTTCCCTTTGAAGACATCCATTTGTTCGCGTCCTGCACAGGGAATACGACCATAAGGTCGAGGAGCTCGAATGCTGTTTTGTTGATTATTTCCTGCACTCCTGTGCTCCCGTATCCTTTCAGGATATTCTCGCGGATGAATTCAAGGCCTTTCTTTTGCTTTTCCGGTATTTCCTTTAATTCCTTGAAATCATCAGAGCCAGGCACGTAATGAATCAGGCCATGTTCGTGCGCTTTCCTGAGCGCGAGTTCGGCTTCAGCCGATGTCGGAACAATTGTTTGGTCAGGGAATGCCGCCTTTAATTTCCCGATGTTTTCCTTCCCGCTTTTCAAATCCGCCTTGTTTGCCGCAATCACCATCGGCTTGCTTTTCGCCCTGATTTCTTCTGCAAGCACCAAAAGCGTGTCGTCAGTCCAGTCCACTGGCCTTGCAGAGAACTCTTCCCTCAAAAGAACCTGTTTCACTTCTTCAACAGTAACGCCCAAACCGCTCAATTGCGTTGCCACCGCGTCCACAATATTGCTTGCGGTTGCCCTTTTCGCCGTGTCCTTCCAGTTTTTCTGGACAATGCCGCGAATCCAGTAAGAGATTTCTTTTTCCAAAAATTCGACTGTAATTGCAGGGTCGAAGCTTCCTTCGCCTAAAACCTCGCCGTGCGTGTCAGTAGAACCGCTTGCATCCAGCACATGAATCAGGGCCTTTGCCTGCATTATGTCGTTCAAAAACTGGTTGCCCAGGCCTTTGCCCTGCCATGCGTCAGGCACCAATCCTGCAACATCCCAAAACACGACATTCACAAAGCGCCAGCCGTCAATGCAATAGCCGTGCTGGGGCTCGCATGGCTGCCCTAATTCCTTGTGCGGGCACTCCACTTTCACGTATGCTGTGCCCTGGTTCGGCTTTATTGTCACAAAAGGCCTGTTGCCGACTTCCGCATTCTGCAGCGTGGCCGCATTGAAAAAAGTGCTTTTTCCCGAATTCGGCGCGCCAACCAACCCAATCTCCATCGCAATGCCCCTATTGAATATTCCAGCCAAAGGAATTAAAGCCTTTTTCGACAAGAATTTAGCATGCCTCCCAGGTTATTCAAGCCCCTTAAAGTGGAAAGAGTAAGGGATTTCACAAGGCCCGGGTTTAGGGATTCGCAGTCAGTTAGGACTTATGGTGTCAGGGCCACAGCAGAATCCCGCGGCGTAAGGCGCACTTTCACCCTGATTGAAAAAGAATTTCCTGAAAGTTATTCCGGTTATCCAAAACACTATTTTGAAATGTCTAACAAACTAAGAAGCCTTGGCATAAATGTCCCTACTGTCAGATTGATACCTGAAAAAGACGGAGGGGGCCGCAGATGTTATATCAGCGATTTAAGCCGGGGCGGCAAATTTAAAGTAATTGAATGGGGAAAGCGCAATTTGGCAATAACCGAAGAAGCAAAGGAAATAGCCAATTTTGGGGAAATCAAAAGATACATAGAGGAAAAAACTGAACTTGCGGCAGAACACAATCAGGGAATCGACGCCCGCGCTTGGATGGTTGTTGTTGACCCGAAAACCAACAGGGGAATCCCTTATGTGGCTGACTTTAAGGGAGTCCTTACAATTGACCTCTCACTTGAAAGCCGATAACAAACAAATAAAACACTTTTTTCCCTCTCTCTTACCATGCCTGCCGGAAGCGAGCTCTGGACTGAGAGGTTTTTGCCAAAGGACTGGAACGAATTTGTCGGCAATAGTGAAATAACTGAAAGGGCTCAGGCCTGGGCAAAAGCATGGAATGCAGGCAAAAAACAAAAGCCACTGCTCTTGTACGGCGGCCCGGGAAACGGCAAAACCACGCTTGCAATCCTGCTTGCAAAAACCGCGGGCTGGAGCGTCTTTGAGCTGAACGCCTCAGATTTCCGCAACAAGGATTCAATCGAAAGAGTGGCCGGGGCGGCATCACAGGGTGCATCCTTTTCAGGAAAGCCGAGGCTGATTTTATTGGACGAAGTGGACGGCCTTCAGGCCGCAGACCGGGGCGGTGCAGGGGCTATTTCCCAAATATTGAAAGAATCCCAGAACCCTGTCATTCTCACTGCAAATGATATTTACGAAGACCAGAAGCTTGCGCCAATCCGCGCCCAGTGCGAGCTCCTGCAGTTGAAAAAAATCAATTATCTCTCGATTGCAAAACGCTTAAGGGAAATCTGTGAAATTGAAGGAATCAAATTCGACCATGACGCCATTGAATCCCTGGCAAGAAACTCTTCAGGGGATTTCCGCTCAGCGCTCCTGGATCTGCAGACGCTTTCGCTCAAGGGAAGCGTTTCAATGAAGGACGTCGAATCCATGGGCGGCAGGGAAAGGGAAGAAAACATTTTCTCCACAGTCAGAAC
>JAPLVS010000015.1 GCA_026396995.1 Candidatus Iainarchaeum sp. | reverse complement strand
CTACACTACGGGGCTGATTTTTGCAACAATTTCGTCCAATTTTCGCTTTTTTTCTGGATGTATAAAACTAATTTGTTGCGCAAATTTTATAATATCTTGTTTTCGGTTCAGGGTCACTGTATAAAGCGGTTTGTATTTCTTGCTTTTCAGCCACTCGTTAACATATGGATGGAAATCGTTTTCTTTGAGAAAAGAGGCCACCTGAAGGACTATTTTCTGACTGGTGCTTGCGTATTTTGCCCTTTTTTGGGCAGTAATTGTTCCGTCGGAATCAAACAGGCCGCGAATGCAGGCGACAAGGATTTCTTCTTTTCCGCAATTTATTATCCTGCTTGGAATTATAATTTTGTCGGCTTTTGGGCTTGTTTCCATGCTGAAAAAGCCCCTAAAAAACCAGTGCACTGCTTTTGAGCCAAAATAGCAATTATAGCAACTGCCGTCTTGGCCCTGCTTTGGTTGGATTCCAAAAAGATTCCTTACTGCTTTTGAGTACAACTCACGGTGCTCGAAGTTATCAAAGTAGACTGCCACAGTCCAATTTCCGTTGTCATTTGCTTTTTTTCCGGCAATAAAGCCGTCGCCCAAAATCAGGCCGATTACATATGCAAGTTCTGGAGTTATTTTTTTGGGGAGAGTGATTGAATGCGGGGAATAGCGGCTTTTAAGCAGGATATTTTTATTCAAAATTCTTGTCTTTATTTTTGCCTTGAACTTTTTATCGCATTGGTTCAATAATTCTTTCAATTTGCCGAGGGGAATGGGCTTTCGGCCCATTGGCCACTCTTTTACTCGTGAATATCGGCAATTAATGAGTTCTGAAGCCTTTCTGACGCCTCCGAAATAATGGAGCAGGTCTTTTGCCTCTTCTTTTATTCCGTTAATGTAAATTTCATCATCGAGGAAAAAATCGCCTTCAAGAAAATCAAGCTCTAAACCCCCTGGCACAATAACTATGCGCAGTTGAAAAAGAAGATAGTTTTGGAAGAGCTGGCTTCCCCTGAATCATTTTCCGAAATTTTTCTTCCTCTGGCCGTAGTCCCTTACTGCCTTCGCGAGGTCCGACTGCTCGAATTCAGGCCAGTATTTTTCGCAGAAATAGAGCTCAGAATAAGTGCTCTGGTATGGCAAAAATCCAGAAAGCCTTTGTTCGCCCGAGGTACGGATTATCATTTCAGGCTCTTTCGGCACGTACAAATATTTCATGAACGATTTTTCATCTATGTCCTGCAGTTCTATCCTGCCGGCTTTGTAATCAAGCGCGACCTGTTTTGCTGCATCGACTATTTCTGCCTGGCCGTCATAGCCCAATGCAAGGTAAATGATTTTCTTGGAATAATCTGCGGTGGTATCTTCCGCTTCCTTTATTCTGGCCCTGATTTTTTCAGGCAATTCATCAAGCCTTCCGATGAATTTCAATTGCATTCCGTTCCTTTCGAAATAATCGCTGTCTGTAACCTTTTTCAGTTCCTTTTCGAAAATCCCGAAAAGCAATGAAAGCTCGTGCTTTTTCCTTGCAAGGTTTTTCAATGAAAGCGTGTAGAAAACTCCGCTTTTAATCGACGGGTATTCCCTCAGCCAGTCGATTGCCTGCCAGGCCTTCTCTGTGCCTAGGGCGTATGCCTCAACGATGGAAACCTTGTGTTCCCTGGCGAAGCGCCTGTTTCCGTCCGGAATGAAGCCTATAGAAGAAAGCATAATCTCAACGCAAAGAAATCCTCTATTCAATTTTCCTCGGAAAGACTTTAAATATTAATCAATCTCCATCTAAAGAACGCAATTTGGTACAATGATGAAAGGTGATTGGCATAGAAGGAAAAGAAGACCAGAAAAGAATCGGCATGCTTGGCGCGTTCCTCAAGATTGCGCTCGGGATTGCTTTTATTTTTGCGGTTGTTTTCCTTTCGGCAGGCACTTTGGATTACTGGCAGGGCTGGGTTTATTTCCTGGTGAATGCGGCCATTCTTGTGATTACCTTGCTTGTGCTGGCTGGCAAGCCTGGCCTGATTGCCGAAAGGCAGAAGCCTGGCAAGGGAATGAAATCCTGGGACAAGATATATTTTGTGATTACAACGCCGCTGTACTTTGCAGTCCTTGTCCTTGCGCCGCTTGATGCTGTGCGCTTCCATTGGAGCCCTGAGATGCCTGCCCTGGTTTACGCGTTTTCGGTTGCAGCCTATATTTTCGGGCAATCGCTTTTCCTCTGGGCAAAAAAGGAAAACGAATTTTTTTCCTTAGTGGTGAGAATACAGAAAGATAGAGGCCAAACGGTCTGCAGCGCAGGCCCGTATGCGATAATCAGGCACCCCGGTTATGCGGGCGGCATACTTTTCGGGCTTGTAACGCCTTTAATGCTCGGCTCTTTATTGTTAGTTATCCCCTCACTGATTTCAGCAATCGGCATTGTTGTCCGCACACACCTCGAGGACAAAATGCTCAAAAAAGAACTCCAGGGCTATGAGGAATACTCCAAAAAAGTGAAACACCGGCTTGTTCCTGGCATCTGGTGAATCTGGAAAGGTTTAATAATATTTTTTGTTTTCTCGAAAAGGTATACAAACCAGAAAAGGCAAAGGAATAAATAGTTCAACCGCCTATTATTGACATGGACTGGAAAAAGGAATGGAAGGAAAACAAGTTCGGGATTCTTTCCTTGCTTTTCTTATTCGTATTTGTTTTCTTGTTTGCGTTTCCAGATTTTATCGGGGCTCTCACGGCTTCACCCACAACTGCGATGGTTTTGTGGTGGGCTTTCGCAATTATTGGAACAGTTTTTTTGGTGCTTTCTTTTTTAAAGAAGGAGAAGGGCAAGTTCTTCCGCATAGTAAGCCTTGTTATTCTTGGAGTGGTCGTGCTAGTGACAGTGTACTATTTGTTCTGGTATACTCCGTTTTACTGACCCCAAATACCTGCTGGCTTAGATCCAGAATATGGTCAGAAAAGAAATAGGCCGAAGCAACCTATAAACACTAGAAATTCCACAAATATACAAAACAGGGGTAACTTAGCCACATTGAAAAGGTTTAATAATAAGTTCAGCCTTATTTTTTCAGGAAGGGAGCGCGATGGAAGGAAAAGAAGAGAAGAAAACCGAGCTTTCGGAATTGAGGATTGAGGTTCCTAAAATAGAGGTTCCGGCCGAAGGGAAGGGCGAGACAAAAGTAGTGAAGCTCACAGAGAAAAGGCAGGAAAAGCTGCGCGACATACTTGACGACATGAACAGCGAGATTGAAAGGCTTGAGCGCATAAGGCGGCAGGTCAGGGAAGAAAAGGCCTCTTTTTACACTGCCGAACAGAACAGGAAAATGATTGAAGAGATAGAGATTCCGCCGCTTAAAATGATAAGGGACAAGCCCAAGCAGAGAAGCTGATTTTCGTGCTCAGGAATAAAACCAGGAAGCTGGCCATCGCCAAAAAAGTGCGCTTTGCAGATTCATTCTTCCTCAAATTCAAAGGCCTGATGTTCGAAAAAAAGGAAAGGTTCGATTATGCCCTTGTGTTCCCTTTCGGCGAGGAAACAAGGCTCGGGGCAAGCATCCACATGCTCTTCGTGTTCTTCCCAATGGCCGCGGTTTATCTTGATTCCGGGAAAAAGGTTGTGGACATTGCTATTCTCAAGCCTTTCATTCTAAATTACACCCCGAAGAAGCCTGCAAAGTACCTGATTGAATTGCCTGAAGAAAAAGCGAAACTGGTTTCTGTCGGCGACAGGCTCGAATTTTAATTCTTTTAGTGGCTGATATCTGTATGGTTTCGCCGAAAAGAAGAAGCCAATTGAGAATAAGCCGCCGCGGTAGGGAAGCCAGGAAAAAATTGCGGTCGCTTCCATATGCGGAAAGAGCCGAGGTCGAAAAGCTTTACCACAAAGAACACGATTTGCCTTACGCCTGGCCTATGGGGCGGTCATTGGACGACGTAAACGATTCGCAGGGCACCGACCTATCTAGGGTGGTTTTATCACTTTCAAGAGAATTGGGCCAGAGCAGAATCCATGTCCTGGATGAAGGCTGCGGCTGCAGTTCCTTCCACGAGGCGCTTGCCAAAAAAGTCGAAGAGCTTTCAGGCAGCCGGGTAAAGGCCAAAGTCACAAGGACAGATGTAGACCGAAACAGGGATCATACTGACCCGCATTTTGGGCCGCCTGCAAAGCGGTTTGCCCGCCCGGTTATTCGTTCGCCTGAGCAACTGGTTGAAAAATTCGGCAGGGAAAGCTTTCATTTGGTTGTTTCCACTTTTGGCGGGGTAATGTACACCCCGGTGAACCGCAAGAGGGCAATAGCGAATATTGTGGAAGTTCTAAAGCCAGGCGGCGAGGCATTTATCACTTATATGGCCAGGAGAAAACCAACCTTGGAGCAAAATAAGGCCGAAGCGCTGTCTGTCCTCAAGCATTACGGGAATTCCACCCTGTCAAACATTGAAGTAATTGATTCCGAGGAATGGAAAAAGAAAATCGATGCTGTCATAATCTGCTTAAGAATCAAAAAAAGGAAATAGGTTTTTCGAAAATTATAATTGGTCCGGCTAACTTTCCTTCAACCAATGCTTTTCAAAAGCCGTAATAAAAATTAGAGAGGAAAGTTAGGATGCGCCATAACTTTCCTCCTTTGCCTTCTTTTGCCTTCTTGTTGCAGAATTCGGGGTGATATACCCAACCAGTATATAATACGCCTACGTTATATATAAAACAGATTCATTCGAAAATGAAACTTTTTACTTGCTGGAATTTAGTTTTCTTAACTTTTCCGCTTTTACGATTAATATGTTAAACTTTTCAATTTTGCCACTTTTAACCCTGATTCCCTCGCTTTCAAGCAGTTTTTGCTTTTTTCCAGGGCCTCCTGCAAAGCCTCCAATCGAGCCGTCGGATTTCACTATACGGTGACATGGCACTATCGGCGCAAAAGGGTTTTTATTCAAAGAATTGCCGACAGCGCGGCCTGCTTTCGGCCTGCCCAAAGCTTTGGCGATTTCACCATAAGTTGAAACCTTTCCTTTCTGGACAAGCGGCGCTTTGCGGAAGCAATATCGCCCTGTTTTCATTGAGCCATTTCTCTTTTCTCCATCCTGTATGGCCTTCCACTGGCACGACAATGAACCTGATTGAATGCACCAGTTCATTGAAATTCGCCCATTTTTCCATTTCCTTCACAAGATCCGAGCCTATCATCCAGAAAAACTCGTTTTTTGGGAATTTTCTTTTAATTTTACTGACAGTTTCGATTGTCCTGCTCTCCTTGCCAGTTTTTTTGCCAAGCTCGATTTCGAAAAGCGAGAGTTTCATCCTCTTCTGCCCTTTAATGGCAAGCTTTATCATTTCAATGCGGTCTTTTTCCGCAGCAAATCCCTTATTTTTCTTGAACGGGTGCAGATAGCAGGGCAAAAACCAGATTTCTTTGCAATCAGTGTGCTCCAGAACCAGTTTTGCTGCCTTGATATGCCCGTTGTGCACCGGATTGAATGAGCCGCCAAACAAAGCGATTTTCAAAATCTCACGCTTCCACTGCAAAAGGAAGTTTTCCCTTATGCGCGTTCTTTTCAGCCCTTGAAAGGACCTTTGAAACAGCAGTTTTGCCGAATTTCTTTTCTAGGGCCTTGATGTTTTCTTTCCTGTCAAAATAGCCTCTGAGGATTTCATCAATCACTTCATATTTTACGCCGATTTCGCCTTCGTCGGTCTGCCCTCTCCATAATCCGGCTGTCGGCTTTTTCCTTATTATTTCCTTTGGAACGCCGAGCCATCCGGCAAGTTTCATTATTTCGCCCTTGTAAAGCGATGCAAGCGGCATTATATCGCAGGCGCCATCGCCTTGCTTTGTGAAATAACCCAAAAGAAGTTCAGTGCGGTTAGATGTGCCGACCACGAGGGCGTTCTGGGAATTCGCAAAGGAATACAGCACCATCATCCTTGCCCTTGCGCGCAGGTTTGCCTTTGCAAGCCTGTTTGGCATCCAGACAGTTTCATCGAATTCATCGCAGATTTTTTTTATCGGGAAAACGCAAAACCCTATCTGAGTTTGCGCTGCAACCTTGAGCGCATCCCTCAAATCCTGCCTTGAATCGTTAACCTCATAAGGCATGAACAATGCGAAAACATTCTCAGGCCCCAAAGCCTTTTCAAGCACATAAGCCGTGACGGCGCTGTCAATGCCGCCGCTTAAGCCGAAAACCGCTTTTTTGCAGCCGGCCTTTTTGAAATAGTCTTTTGTGCCCTTGACAATTTTTGCAAAGGTTTTTTTGCTGTCCATCAGTTTCCCCATTTCTGCATTGCAATGCCGAGCTCCTTGTGCATTAAGCCGTATTCTTCCAATGGAATGCCCTTAAGCGTGCCCTCAACTGCCTGCCTCATTGCAATCGCGCCCTTTATTATGCCCTGTGGGTGCCCCGAAATTCCTCCGCCAGCTTGAATTATTATGTCATTTCCCAAAGCATTCATCAAAGGAGGCACTTTTGCAGGGTATAATCCCCCGGAAGCTACAGGGAACACAGATTTTAGTGGGCCTTTTTCTGTAATCGCGCGCACAATCTGTTTCACTTCGCTTTCCCCGCCCTCCATTTTCCCGAAAACCGCGCCCACATGCAGCTGGTCGACTCCTGCAAGCCTTGCAAGTTTTGCAAGCACAAGCATCGAAATGCCGTGCTCCTTGTTCCTTGTGAATGCCGCATGCCCTGCGCGGTGCGCGTGCAAAATCAAATCAAGGTCTTCATTCCTTAAAGTCTGCAGTGCCGAAAACCCAGCGGAAATTATGTCAACCATTGCATATGTCCCGCCGCATTCTTCCACATATTTTGCCCTTTTGAGCATTTCGAATGTTTCGGAGGTCACATTCGGCATGTAAGCCTTTTTTTCGCCTGTCTCCTTTTCCGCCTTTTCAAGCATTTTTAATGTCAATGAAACCCTTTTTCTGAAATTGTTGAATTTCATGCTTGTGAGGTTTTCATCGTCTTTTACAATGTCGCAGCCCCCAAGCCAGGCATTGTAAGCGCACTTTGCATGCCCTTTTTCGTCCAAACCGACTTTTGGCTTTACAATTGTTCCCACCAAAGGCCTTCCTTTCACCTTAAGGGTTTTTCTCACGCCTTCAATGCCATATTTCGGGCCTTTGAATGATTTAACATATTCTTCTGGAAAATCCACATCGTCGAGCCTTATCGCCTGCACATCGCTCATGCCGTAAATGTTCCCGCAAATTCCAGACCAGAACTGCGGCAGGTTGCCTTTCTCAAAAAGGTCAAGCGGGTAAGCGATGCTTGCCTTTCCCGTGCCCTCGTCCAAACCGAATATTTTCGGGCCTAATTTTTTAGCAATCTTTTTCTCAAGCGTGGCCAGTTCCGTCCAGGTTCCAATTGATGATTCCCTTGCGACTGAATCAAGGCATTCCCTGAAAGAAAGCTTTTCGGATTTTTTGACGCGGAAGTGCGCGGTAATTTCGCTTTTGGCAGGCTTGTATTTTTCCCTTATAAACGAGTCCATGGCAGTCAATAAAGAGTAAAGGGAATAGGTATTTATTCCTTTCAATTCCCTCATTGAATTGACCAACATGATTGTCATTGTTTCAGGTTTTCCTGGTTCTGGGAAAAGCACCCTTGTGGAAAAGCTTGCGGCAGAATTTTCCTTAAAGCCTGTTTTCGCCTCAGGCATCCTCAAGCAGATAAAGGAAAGAGAGAAAGCGGATTTTGCGAGCGCGGAGAAAGGCGAAGGCTTCTGGGAAAGCAAAGAGGGCAAGGCTTTCACGAAAAAAAGGGAAAAGGAACTTGGTTTTGACCTGAAGCTGGACACCGAACTGCTTAGAATCGCGGATTCTTCGGACAACCTTATTTTTGATTCGCGCACGCTACCCTGGCTTTACAATGGCAAGGCCTTTAAGGTATGGCTGAAGGCATCGCTTGAAACCTGCGCAAAGCGCATTGCAGGCAGGGACCAGAAGCAGGCGAAAGAAATCCTTGCGGGCTTGAAGGAACGGTTCGAGGCAGACAAAAGGATTTACAAGAACCTGTACAAATTCGATTTGGGCAAAGACTTCGAGCCCTTCGACCTTGTGCTGGATACAGAAAAACTGGATGCGGAGCAGGTATTTGAGAAAGTGAAAGATGAAATAAGGAAACAGCATGCCTGAAAAGAAACCGCTGATTGTGTATTTCGGGCCTGTCAGGGCTCAGTTCTGGGATTTGTATCGGGATGATTTTGTTTTTTTGGAGCACGCATCTGATGTTTTTGACTTGCTTAAAAAACAAAAAGTTGACTTGGTTTGCTGTGAAATGTCTTCGGGCAGCGGGAAAGGCAGCATGCCTGCAGTTTCGCTTTTGCAGGAAGTCAGCAGACTCAGTCCAGGCACAAGGCTTGCCTTGACTGGTTTTATTTTTCAATTCAAAAGCGGGGCAGAGGATTTGAAGAAAGCGATTCCTCCTGAAATCAAGGTTTTTTGGAGCAAGTATTATCTCCCGAAGTTTATTGAATATATACGGCAAGTGTCCAGCGGCAAAGTTCCGCCTCTGAAAAGAATTCCTGAAGGGGCTTGGCCAAAGGAATTGAACCCTTTGAAGCATACGACTGGATCAAAGGGCGACCTTGTCGAGGTGGCAATTGAGTTGCTTGCCCAAGCTCCAACCCAGACCGAAAAGAAAAAGATTAAGCGCAGGCTGAGGGCCGGCTGGCGGCCTTCTAAGGTAAGGCAGCAGGCCTGGGTTGACGACCACTTAACAAAATCTGGCGGAGTGCTCTCAGACAAGCAGGCAGGCTGGCTTTACAGGGTCACAGAATTTAACAGGGCGCTATGGGTTCCAAACTACAAGAAAGAAAACGCTAAAAAACCTCAAAGCCCAAGGCAGCAGCAACCGAAAAGGCCGAAATAGCCTTTATTTCACAGCCAGCCTTATGTCTTCGGCAGTAATCGTTTTCCTTTTCGCGTGGTTTGAGAAAATGCGCGCTTTCTGGCAGATTTTGATGCCTTCCTCTTCGAGCACGCCGGCAAGTTCCTGGACAGCGTCCTCGCTGACCCTTTCCCCGCCTGCTTTGCGAATAATCCTGTCTACAGCCGCTAACGGCAGTTCACCCATAAAATCACCAATAAGGAGTAAAGCCCAAAAAGATTTAAACATTTGCCTTTTTTCGCCTTTTTTGCCTATTTTAAGCCCAAAAAAGCCTTTTTATTTGAAAAAAACGAAGCCTTTGCCTTTATTGCTAAAACCAACATTTAAATAATGCAATCGCCTAATCCATAACATAAGTTTCCAAAAGTGGAGGTGTGGAGATGGGAGAAAGACCAACAGGAGTAACGATTGTAGCGGCCCTTTATTTGATTGAGGGAGTGTTTGGGCTTCTTGGGGCATTGGCAATAATTTTGCTCGGAGGCGCGGTTGCAACAATGATCACTGGAATACCAGCGACTGGCAGCAACCAAGCAGCGGCAGCAAATGTGGCTGCAGCCGGCGGCTTTATTGGAATGATAGCGGGAGTCCTTGGCATAATCATGCTGGTGCTTGCAATCCTCGCGCTCGTGG
Source organism: Candidatus Iainarchaeum sp. (assembly GCA_026396995.1). Lineage (GTDB taxonomy): Archaea > Iainarchaeota > Iainarchaeia > Iainarchaeales > DTGL01 > JAPLVS01. The sequence continues at coordinate 7,082 of JAPLVS010000015.1, read as the reverse complement.
TAGGCTGGTTCCTGCTTAAAGGCAAGAACTGGGCAAGGTGGGTTGCAATAATATTCGCGGTACTTTCATTGCTGGGTTTCCCGATAGGCACAATCATAGGCATTGTCGTAATCTATTTCCTCTTGGTTGACAAAGCCGGCAAAGCCTATTTCGAAGGAGCAAAAGCTTAAACCAGTTCAAGGGCAGGGCACAGCCCTGTTCCCTTTCCTTTTTTTATTCGTTTTTTGGAAAAAGGCAGGGTTAAATATTCCCAGAGCGTAGTATTTACCTGGATCGAAGGAGGTTTTTGGATGGGTGACAGGCCGGGAAGCGTTACAATTGTCGCAGGTTTTTTGTTTTTGCTTGGACTGTACCTTGTATTCCAAGCTTTGATTGGTTTCGGCTTTATCAGCATGTTTTTCGGCGGTCTTGGCGGGGGTTTAGCCTCTTCGGCCGGCCACCAGGAAGCCGCAAGCGCTCTTTCCGCGTTTGGCATGTTTTTCGGCGGGCTTCTTGCAGGCATCCTTATTGTTTTTGCCATTATCTATTTTGCAATAGGCTTTCTGCTGCTTAAAGGGAACAGGATTGCAAGGTGGATTGCAGTCCTTGTGGGTGTTTTCGAACTTAGACAGTTCAGCCTGCCTTTCCCAATGCACTCGATAATCGGCATAATATTCCTTTACGTCTTGCTCGGTGACCAAAAAAGCAAGGACTTCTTTGCAAAATAAGCCGGTTTCAGGGGAAACCCGCTCTGCTCGTTTTTTTATTACTTTTCAGGCATCCCCACTAGTATGCCGGACTTTATAGGGCGCCCTTTCATCAAGGAAAACGTGGTGGAAGCGCGCGATTACCAGATTGATTTGGCTAAAAGCGTGCTGGAAAAAGGCAGCACGCTTGTGGTTGCGCCAACGGCGCTCGGCAAGACGATTGTCGCGGCGCTGGTAATAGCCGACATGCTCGCAAGGAAAAAAGGCAAAGTGCTGTTTCTGGCCCCGACCAAGCCGCTTGTATTGCAGCACTCGAACACCCTCAAAAAGTTCCTTAAAATCGAACCCGAAGAAATTGCAACAATTACCGGCATCCTTAAGGTGAAGGAAAGAAAAGAAATCTTCAACAGCTCCCTCATAATCTGTTCCACGCCCCAGTGCACAAGGAATGATTTGGCAAGGAAAAGGGTTTCACTGGAAGGATTTGCGCTCATCGTGTTTGATGAAGCGCACCGGGCTGTCGGAGATTACGCCTATGTGGATATCGCAAAAGCATTCGCAGTGCAGAACCCCTCGGGCCTTGTGCTTGGCATGACGGCTTCCCCGGGGCATGAAAAGAAAAAAATAGAGGAAGTCGCAAACAACCTTTTCATCAAAAATTTTGAAATCAAAACGCACGAGGACAGCGATGTCGTGCCTTACGTTAACGAGGTCAGCCTTGAATGGCGCTCAATCGAGTTGCCGAAAGAATTTGAAAGGATTTCCTTGTTGCTCCAGGCATACCTGAAAAAGAACCTGTCAGACCTTAAACGGACAGGAATGGTTCCAACCGACAACCCAAAATATTTCAGCCGCAAGAGAATCCTTGATTTGCAGATAAAAGTGAGCGCGCGCATACGGAGCTATGGGCGAAAAATGCCCTCGCTTTATGCCGCTGCCTCGAAAATCGCCTGTGTCCTGATGGCGTCCCATGCGCTCCTTTTGATTGAAACGCAGGGCCCGCAGGCATTGAACGATTATTTTGAAAAAAACCTCGAAAAGGCAAAGCAGGAAAAAGGCTCGAGGGCACTCACAATGTTTTTGAAAGATGAAAGGATAAAAAATGCGATTGTGGAAACAAGGAAAGTGGCTGCCGAGGGGATTGAGCACACGAAGCTTGTCGAATTGAAAAAAATCGTCCTTTCGCAGTTCCAGGAAAATCCCGAGTCGAGGATTTTAATCTTCAACCATTACCGGGATTCTGTTTCCTTTGTGGCAGGAAAGCTTTCAGAACTGCCAGGCGTCCGAGTACAGCAGTTCATCGGCCAGGCAAGCAAAGGCAAAAGCAAAGGCCTAAGCCAGAAAGAGCAGGGGGAAATAATAAAGAAGTTCGAGGACGGCGAATATAACGTGCTTGTGGCCACCTCGGTTGCAGAGGAAGGCCTTGACATCCCTGCCTGCGATTTGGTGGTGTTTTATGAGCCTGTGCCTAGCGAAATAAGGCACATACAGAGGAGAGGCCGCACAGGAAGGATAAACAAGGGAAAGGCCATTATATTGATGGCGAAAGGCACGCGCGACGAAGCGTTTTATTGGAGCGCTAAAAACAAGGAAGGCAAAATGACCCGCGCCCTCAAAAGATTGCAGTCCAAAAAACCGGAAGGGCAGAAAAAACTCGGTGAATTTAATGGCTGAACCCGAAGAAGAAAAACCTGACAAGAAAATAATGCAGAAAACCCTTGGCCCTGAAGAAGGCAAACTTATCGTGTTCGCTGACCACCGCGAGCGCGCCTGCAAGGTTCCTGATTTCCTTGAATCCATGGGCGTTGACGTTAAAAAAATGCAGCTAGAAATCGCGGATTATGTCATTTCGAACAAGGTTGCAATCGAAAGGAAGGAAGCCCAGGATTTTTTGAATTCGCTCCTGGACGGCAGGCTTTTCTCACAACTTGTGTTCCTTGCGGAATCCTACGAACAGCCTTTGCTCCTTATCGAGGGCAGGCCTCATGAAATATTCGGCCTGAGCAATGTGCACAAGCACGCAATAATCGGCGCCCTGACTTCTATTGCGCTCAATTACAGGGTGCCTGTGCTGTTCGCGGAAACCGAAAGGGAAACAGCAGAATTCATTTATGTCATAACCAAGCGCCTGCAGGAAGGGAAAGACCGCGAGCTTTCGCTCAGGAAAGGAAGGCCTGGCCTCACGCTCCAGGAACAGCAGCGCTATGTTGTGGAATCCCTGCCTCTTGTAGGCCCGAAGACAGCGAAAAGGCTTTTGGAGGAATTCGGCTCGATAGAAAAAGTGTTCAATGCCTCTGAAAAGGAACTCGAAAAAGTCGACAAAATCGGGCCAAAGAAAGCTGCCGGGATAAGGAAGCTTATCGATTCAAAATATAAGCAGGCTTAGCTCCTGATGAACCTGTCGGCTTCTTCAATTGTTCTAAATTTTGCACTTGCAAGCCCCTGCAAAAAAGCCATCCTTTCCCTTTGCCTCGGGAACCTTAGGTATATGAGATTCAGGTAATAATTCGGAATTGCGTGGTCTGGGTCGTTGTGGGTTCTTCTTTCAGATGCCCTGCCACTATAAAGTGAGGGATGGTTCAGCCTGTAATATTCTAATTCATAGTGTTGGGCGAAAATCTCTGATATGATTCCGGTTGGAATATCGGCCTTTAACCCAGTGGCAACATTTTTTCCCCTCACGCCCTGCTTCATCAAATATGCAATGTGCCCGAGTTCGTGGGCTATTGTTGATTCAATATGAATTTGTTTTTCAGGCGTGGATGCATAAACCCAAAATTCTGGTTCCTTTCCCTTTCGTTCCCTTAGCCAGGCTTTTCCCTCGACTGCTTGCCCCATTCTTTCAATTCTTTCGTGCCTGCCTTTAACTGTGGGCTCATATCTGCCATGCATGACATCCAAAGCCCGTTCATCCCAGTCACCTGTTTTACTCATAAATTTTAAGTGGCTGTGGCTTAATTTTGGGTGAAGGCTTATGCCCATTTCCCGGCCTATTTTTTTCTGCCATTGCGCCATAAAGCGCCTGGCCGGTTTTACAGGCATAATACTATATAAAACTCGCGCAGAATAAAATTATTTGCTTTGAAGCGGCTGTAGTCTAGTGGTCAGGATTCAAGCTTCCCAAGCTTGCTACCCGGGTTCGAATCCCGGCAGCCGCATTGAGGTGAAAGGATGGCAAAAAAGAATCCGGTGCTGGAAGCAATCTATTCGCGCCGTTCATGGTCGCCATTGCCCGTGTGGTCAAGGCAATGGAATTGCGCGGCATGGTCGGAAAATTCGCCAGGGCAGGCTTGAAAGTCGCGGGAAAAGGCACTATTTTCTATAACGCGCCGCTCCTTATAGTGATTTCAGGCAAAACAGGCTACGATTACCTGAAGGATGATGTGAACCTCGCAGTGCAAAACATGTTTTTGGCGGCGCACTCGCTTGGCCTTGGCAGCTGCTGGATTGGGCTGGCAAAACCGTTGAACAATGACGATGCCGCCAGGAAAGAACTCGGCATTCCATCCGACATGGAAATCGTCGCGCCACTGATTTTCGGCTACCCGAAAAAGCAGGATAAAAGCATTCCAAAGCGCGAGCCACGGATACTGAAATGGATTAAGTGATTTTTTCAGGGCTTCAGATTGCTTCCGGCATTCCGAATGCCGCCCTTACCCTTCTAGTGAAAGCCGAAACATGCGTGCTCACATCGACCGCTATTTCAGGGTCGAGCACTGGCGCAAGCAGGAGCGTGTAAAACGTTGCGCTGAATAAGTGCATTGCTGTGAAAGGAATCTGGCCGATGAATGCGGCTTCAAATGTCATGCCGAACATGAAAGGGCTCATCACTGCGCCTGTAATGAAATCGAAAAAAAGAACGCCCAAAACGCTGGCTCCGGCATATGTTTTCAGGCCGATTTTTTTCTTTCCCTTGCAGTATTTGTAAAATAAAAAGCCCACAAGGCCGTAAGTTAAGGAAGTGCCAACTGTCCAGATACCCACGGCGCCTGAAATGAAGTCAAATGAAACCATTGCCACAATAGGGAAAATCATTGCATGCCACCATTTTCCCTTCCTTGCAAAAGGCAATGCAAACCCCATCAAAGGGTCATTGTTAGGGAAAACCTTCAAAAGCCTGTACAGGTTGCTGAAGATGAGGCCAAATGCGAATTTATTTCCTGTTTTCATTTCTCTCACCAGCCTTTTAGGTTGAAAAAATTTATATATCCTTCAGTCAGAACAGGGTTTTTTCAAGTGCACCTTCTTTCCTTGCCTTGAAGCCTTTCCTTTTGATTTCCGCCTTCAGTGCTGAAATTGTTTTCCTGTACCTTTTGTGCAGGAGCCTTACCATTTCTTTCTTGCTTATTGTCAAGAGCCCGAAGCTAGGTTTCTCGAATTCCGGAACAATTTTTGCAGGGTTTTTTTCGGTCAGCCTTATGCCGAACTTTTCAGCTTGGGAATAGAATGGAGTGCCAGGAAAGTATGCCACGTACCTGAATTCAGGGAAATCTAGAAGCCCTTTTCCCATGAGCTTTTCTATCAGCGCTGTGTCTTTTTCCATTGATTCTTTTGTCTCGCCAGGCAAGCCTATAAGGAAATGCCCCAGTACATTCACCCTGCTCTTTTTTGCAATTTCCAGCGCTTTCAGCACATGGCTGGCTTCCAGCTTGCCGCCGAAGCGGTCAATTATCGGCTGGGAAGAGCTTTCAATTCCGAAATGCACTTCCACAAGCCCGATTTTCGCAAACCTTTCGAACAAATCCCTGCAGCGCAGGAAATCCTCAAGCCTGGTTTGCACTGAAAAAGTGAGATTCAAGCAGCTCTTGCCTGCAACATATCCCTCCAACCAGGGCTTGTGGCCTACTGCCCTGTTAAGGCAGCCGAGCTGGAAATAAATCCTGCCGACAGGCATTATTGGCAGATTGAAGGAATCCAGGTCAAGGTAAGGGAAATCTTCGTATTTGTCAAAAAAGGCATTTTTTATTTTTTCTGGCACATCCGAAGCCGTAATGATTTTGAAACTGAAAGGCTCTTCCGAAACCAAAGTCCAGTAAAACGGAAGGAAGCCGTCGCCTTTCGCCACTAGCGCGCCCTTTATGGGCTTCCGGAGGCCTGTGAGGTATTGCCCGCCTGCCACAATCCTTGTGTTTTTCCTTGTTTCCCTTATTTTCCTTATCGCCTTCAGGGAATCCTTATAGCTTGTGGAATGAGAACAGCCAAGGTACACGATATTCGGCCTGAAGGCTGCAAGTTCTCTGCTCAATTCCTTAAGCCAGTTTTTTCCATTAGGTGCAAAGTATTTTGTGGCAGCGCCTTCCTTTTTCGCGATTGAAATGAAGGAAAGCAGGGCATAGTTGAGGCTGTGGAGATTGTCGATATAATGGAGTTTGTGTGAATCCACGTTTTTCAGGGTCTTGTTTGTCCTTATAATGGTGTAAACCTTGAAGTATTCGTTTCTTAGCGCCCTGTACTGTTTGCTTTCCTCTTTCTCGTAATCGTAGCTTGGAGGCATTGAAACAAACAGGCATTTCATTTTTCCGCCTTTCCTGACCTTTCCTGCTTTTTCAGGCACTGCTTTCATTTTTCCACCTTCGCAAGAATCACTTCGCCGTTTTTCCTGAAATTTTCAAGGTAATTTTTCGCCGGATTCAGGTTCATGATGGCAAGCCATGCCCCCCAGACTTTTTTCGTGTCCTTGATGTGCTCTGTCCTGTTGGAAACCATGGAATAGCACAGCAATTCCGGATCTCTGTTGATGTCTTTCAAGGAAAGCTTTTCATTGTATTTCGCGAAATCTATTGTCCCTGGAAGCAGCGAATTAAGATAGGGGGTGAGTGCTATTTCTATTTCACTTCCCCTGAAGGTCTCCTTTACTATTTTTGCCCTTTCAATAGTCCTCTTCAGGCCTTCTTCGCTGTCAGAGGGCTTGCCTACAATTATCCCGAAAGTGAGCTGCCTCAGAGGAAAGCCCTTTTTTCTCATTGCGATTATTTTCCTCATCAGGTCAGTCTCTTTTTCGAAAGCCATAAGCTTTTCGAACGCAGGCTTTTCCTTTTCCGAATAGGCCAGGTCTTCAAGCGGCATATAAAGCCTGAAGCAGTTCCTGAACAAAGCCCTGTGCAATTCTTTCCAGTATTTCCACAAGAGCCTCAGCTCCAATCCGTTCCCGAATTCAACCTTGAAGCCTTGGCTGTTTATTTTCCTCATTACAGCCAATATGTGCTTTATCGCATCTTCAGAAGGCACTCCGGGAAGCTTGAGAGGGTTGAGAAAGCTGTCGTCCATTATGATAATGGTTTTCACCCCTTTTTTCTTGTAAAACTGCAGATGCTTTTCAAGGGTTTCCATGCCATAGGCCATAAAGCTCGGCCTCACATGCCAGGTTGTGCAGAAACTGCAGTTGCCTGTGCAGCC
>JAPLVS010000069.1:22664-24855 GCA_026396995.1 Candidatus Iainarchaeum sp. | reverse complement strand
GCTTGAATTTTTTTGATATTTTTTTGTGCAGGAACGAGCCAAGCAAGGCAGCAACAAAGAGCGGGATGGAAAGCACGAAGGCGCCCCTGAGGATGTCTATAACTGAAAAGGCAATGTCCGGAAATGAAGCCAAAATTACAGCCATCAACGAACCACCTGACATTCAAAACATGCCTGTAACGCCCTGCCTGAAAGCGGGAATCACGGCATCAATGAATCCTCCTGACGCTAAAAATATACCTGTAACCCATATATATAACTTGATGTATCATATATTGTTGGATTTCCTGGTTTCAGGTGGAAAAAAATGGAAGAACCGGACGTGAATTCAGTGCAAAGGAGATTCAGGCGCTTTTACAGGGACGACGGCACAAAACTCTTTGACCACCTTTCCGGCGTGGTCGCCAAGTCTTCGGGCATGCAGGATGTCGAAAAGCAAAAAATCATATTGAGCCTCAAAAGGCAGCTGGAAAAAACCGGGGATGACGAAAAGAAAAACCTCGCGCTCCATATTTTCGAGCGGGCCAGCCTTGGCAAGGACGATGCAAAAGAGGTCGTCTTCAACGAGGTAATGAAATACCAGGGCCGCGGGAAAGAGCTTTCAGGCAAGGAAGCCGACGAGATAGCGGAAAGTATTTACTCCCAGTTAAAGGAAAGGAATGAAGCCCAGAAAATGCTCCAAAAACTCGATGAAAAAAAGCGCAAGGAAGAGGAAAAGCTCGCGAGGGAAACAGAGAAAAAAATCCGGGAAAAGGAGAAAGGGCTGCCGAGGTCGAAGCAAAGGGACATGAGGGGCCTCGGAACGTTCGGGGTGAAAGCGCCTGAGAAAACCAGAAGGGCCGATTCCTTGGAAGTGGAAAAGATAAAGCAGGAGCTTTCCGCAGGCCTCGGGAAAGGCAAAAAAACCGAAGGCGGGGAAGAGTTCAGCGAAATAAAAAAAGAGCTGGGCATGAAGGATGAAAGCGAGGAAAAAGAGGAAGACGATTCTACTTTTGATGAACTGGAAAAAATGAGCGATGAGCCAGGCGAAGGCGGCCCAGGGGAAAGCGAAGAAGGCTCTGATGAAGAGTTCAGCATGGAAGGCTTTGAAACAGACCTGGATTCAGGGAAAAAGAAGAAAAAGGAAGAAAAATAGGGATTATCCGACGACAGTGCAGTTAAGGTCGTCTTTGTTTGTTATCAGTTCCTTTTCCAGTTTCATTGAAGGCCACATGGCCAGTTCTGTTAAAATCTTTTCGTCCTTGTCGGCTGTGATGCCGCCCTCCCTGTACCTGAACCTGAGGACCACAGGCTGGGATTTTATCACGCTGCCGGCCTGCGACAGGAATTCATCCTGGATGAATTCTTCCTTGCCCCTGTCCGGGCTGCAGAAATAATATTTTATTTCCGGCTTTCCTGTCGTGCCGGAAACCTCAGTGTACTTCAAGAGCACAAAAACGAATGTTGAAATGTCACCGGATGCCGGCTGGGTCCTCAGTACAAGCAGAAAGTCATAGTTGGAGATTGCAGAAGCCATTACAGTGTTCATGTCTTTCAGGAGCAGTTTTTTGGATTGCTCGCCTAAAACGCGATAGTTCGCGTAATCCTCCTTCAAAAAGGCAAGCAGGTAATCGATTTCCTGCGCATTCGCAAGGGTTTCGTTGTAACGCCTCGGCGTGCTCGAATAAAGCAGGGTCTGCAATGCCGAAGTCGCGAAATCCGTGCCATAAAATTCGAGCGCAATCCTTTCGACAGAGGAACCGTAAGAACTGCTTTTCACAGAGGCAAGCTTGGTCCCGGTAGGCGATTGGAACCCTGTATCCGTCTTTACCGTGGTTCCGGTGATGAAAAAAAACATCAGTGCCGCAAGGCAGGAGGAAACGACAAGCAAGAAAATCGCGTCCGTAAGCGCAGCCTGGCCGCGGCAGCCTGATTTCCCAGACATAATTCCCGGCCCTAGAACCATACCACCACAACCAAAAGCATCGGCCTTACCGCGAAACCGCTGGCTATTCTCCTGGCGGAAATATCCGGGTCATTGTCGGTTTCCTGGAATGCAACCGGGAACATTTTGACTATTGCCTCGCTGTCAGGCCTCATGTGCTCGAATTTTCCGGGGCATGCCAGGTATTCAAGGTTTTCGGCCCCTGAAACAGGGTCCTTGACCTTGACTTGGTAAATGCCGGCGTTATCGTCCACAAAAGACTGGAGG
>JAPLVS010000069.1:0-22642 GCA_026396995.1 Candidatus Iainarchaeum sp. | reverse complement strand
GTCAAACGGCGAGCCTTCCTGCCTAAGTTCGACAATGCCTGCCTTGAAATTCACCCCTGAAATGCTGATATTCTCGCACAGTTCCTTGAATTCGCCGATGTCGTTTATGTATTTGTCGCCCCTCATCTGGTCGCTTATTTTGAGGATTTTTATCGTGCGGTCGAACCGCGTGTTGCCCTTGTCGAAAACAGAGAATGTCGCGGTGAAGGCCGTGAAAAAAACCACAAGCGAAAAAATTATGGGAATAAGGCTCGGGAGGTCGTCGCCTATCGGCCCTATGAAGCCCTTCTGTTTTCCGCCCCGGCTGCCATTATGGAAATCGCGCATTTTCATCACTTCCCTGAACCGGCACTTCCCCTCACGCTTTTCTGGAAACCGCACATTTCATTTCAACTCCGAGCATTTCACCATGTCGTCATAAATTTCTTCGCATGGGTCTTTGCCAACTGGGGGCTTTTCCGGGGTGTCAGTGCAGCGGGTTTCCGAGCCTCTCTTGTTCTTTATCCAGCAGGCAACATCCTGGAGCTTATCATCGCAGTCCGCCTTGCTCGCGGAAGTGCAGGGCACTAGGTAAATGTTGTTCACTCCCTGGAAAGTTTCCTTCATTACTGTAAAAGTGTCAATCGGTATCGCCTTTATTCCGCCGCCGATGAGCGCAGAACTGGAATGGCAAAGCCCGCCGGTTTCCTCGTCGATTGAAAAAATATGGAACGCCGCATGCTGGTCCCTCCGCTGGCTTGCCATAATTGGTGGTTCCTTGCCCTTGTTGACCGCGGTCCTGAAAGCATCGCGGCTTATCACCGAAAAAATCAGGGCATTCGTGTCGCCGGTGTCGACTGCCCTCAACTCCATCAGGAAAGAATAGCCCTGGCCTGAAGCGGTCTCAAGCTTTTCCGGAACCGACACTTCGTTCAAAAAGCACTGTTCGCTGGATTCAATCACGCCTGATGCCTGCTCCATCGCCTTGGCGGCTTCCTGCCTTGCAAGGGTCTCAACTAGGACAGCCTGGAAACTGAAAGTGAAATAAACGATGATTGTGAAAAGCGCGACGACAAGGATTAACAGGTTTATCTTGCTGAGCGCAAACATCATCATTTTGAACCACCGGATTTCTTCAAAAAACTCCCTTTAAGCCAATCCTGCAAACCAGCCTTCATCCGGCATCACCGAGATTTTCAAAAACTTCCATTCCATTCAGCCTGCAAATCAGGCCTGCTTGTACCTGTAAGCACAGACAACCGGGTTCGCATAGCCTGGCGGGGTCCTGTTTGCCAGGATATAATCGCCGTTCGGCGCCCCGACATTGGCTGAACTGAAGACAGTCAGCGCATAGGATTCTTTTGCAGCACAATATGTGCCTGGACCGCCGTCCTCGGTGCCTTCGAACACAGTGCTTATGGGAATGTTCACACAGACCCTCTTCGTATAAGCATCGCTCCTGAAATCAAGCGAAATGCATTCGCCCCTGCCCTCCTGGCAAATCTGCGAGCAAATAGTCCTGTTCCTCACAGTGCTCACCCTCACATTCGAATTCTTGAAGCACTGCGGGGCCTCAAAATGGATTGTCTGGAGCGAGTTCTGGTTTGCGGTGGCCTCGAGTGCAGTGCGCATGTTTTCCAGCTCCATGTTGATTTTTGCCTGGCAATCCGCAATCTGGAGCTGCTCGATTGCCCTGTAGCCGAACATCATGACAAAAATCATTACAATGACCGCAATCAGCAGTTCGAACGGCGCCGATTCCTGGCCGCGCTCGCCCCGGAAAAGAAGGCTGTACATTCAGTTCCCCTCCATCCTGTAGGCGCAGACAACCGGGAAAGAACTTCCCTGCGGGGTTTTGTTTATCAAAACATAATTGCCGTCAGGCACCCCGACCACAGCATCCGCGAAAGGGACCAACTTGTAAGGAATTTGTTCTTGGCTCCTGCCAGGGCAATTAATGCCTGGCCCTCCATTGACTGTTCCTTCGAACACTGTGTTTACGGGAATTTGGATGCAGACTCTCCGGATGTAATTATCATCCCTAAAATCAAGCGACCCCCTGAAATCAAGCGAAATGCATTCGCTCCTGCCCTCCTGGCAAATCTGCGAACAGACAGTCCTGTTCTTCACAGTGCTCACCTTCACGCTCGAATCCCTAAAACACTGTGGCACCTCGAACCGAATGTTCTGGAGGGAACCCTGGTTTGCCGTCGCTTCAATCGCTGTGCACATGCTCTCGAGTTCGGCATTGATTTTGTCAATGCAATCTGCTGGCTCGTCTGGAACGAGCGGACGGTACCCAAACAAAATGAAAGCAAAAACCACAATCACCACTATTGCCGCAATCCAGGGCAAGTTTGAATGCTTTCCACCGGCATTGCCTGCCACATCACGTCGCCCCCAGTTCGGCCTTGGTCTTTGCAACGACCTTCTGGGACTGCTTGAACATTGGCTTCACCAGCAGTATCAGGGCAAGCGCCACTATCACCAGCACCAACAGCATGTAGATTGTGGACCACTCGCCCTGCGCCCGTTCCTCTGCAAAAAAATCCCTTGCGCTCATCAGGTAATAAGACACCAACGAAATATTTAAGCCTTTGCAATAGGCGCGTTTTTTCGGCTTTAAGAGCCGTGCAGGGCGTTCAGATAAATTTAATAATTACTTCTCCCTTTTTCTTTCATCAATGGCTTTCGGGAATCTGGGAAGGCGAATGCGGAAAGGCTGATGCAAAATGATGATTGGCGGCTTCAAGGTAGGGAACTGCAATGCCAGGGAAGAGGCCGGAAAAAAGCATTTGCTGTTCGACTGCAGGGAATGCGTTTACGGCACATCCATTGCGGATGACAGCGCGTGCAGGTTCCATGTGCTTTCCATGCTCAGCGAACTGGACGCGGACCTTGTCGTGCTCGCCGAGGTCTATGAGCGCGTTTACGAAGAACCGCAGACTGAAATGCTCAAGGACATGGTGAAATTAAAGCAGAAATTCGAAATAGAAAACGCCTGGTCTTATTCGAATCTCGGGGATACCGAAGGCAAGGCTGACGAGCGCTATATTGCAACGCGCCACAAAATGGTTGTCACAATCGCGCACGACCTTCTCGCATACGACCCGATAAAGGCCTATTTTTCCTGCTTGTCTGAACTGGGCCAGGAAAGGATTCGCTTCAAGGAAGGCGATTCTGGTTACAAGAAAGGAAGCCAGGTTTATTTGAATACACTCGAATACCTCAAGGAAAACTTCGAGAAAACAGCGCTTGTCGGCAAGGTGAAAAAATTCGTCAGCGATTTGCACGAGGTCCCTGAAACCAATGAAATCTACCGCGCGATATTCGAGGCGCAAATCAAGCCTTCCTTTATCGGCTCAAGGCTCATGTTCAAGGAAGAGGAAGGCATGGAATTATTGGACGAATATACTGTGAAGAACAGCACTGTCCAGATTTTTTCCCAGCCGAACAAGACCATGAGCCTTTACTTTGTAAATCCGCCTGAGTATTCTCTCAGCCCTGAAAAATATTTCATCCTCAGCAAGACAAAGGAGATTGTGGCCGGATACAAGCCTGGAAGGGCTTCGCTGAGCACTGTCGCCAAATCAAGGGAATACTTTGAGCGCATTTACCAGACAACCATCATGGACATCGCGGCACAGAACAACATCACGCTTACAAAAAAGGAAATACAGGAAATGAGCGCAATCGTCGCAAGGTATTCTGTCGGCTACGGCATTTTGGAAGTGCTGCTTTCGGACAGGAAAATCACCGACATTTATGTCGATTCGCCGATAGGCGAAAACCCGCTTTACATTGTTCACTCTGATTTCGGGCAGTGTACGACAAACATATTGTTCACGGAAAGGGAGGCGATGGCGCTTGTCACGAAAATGCGCGCGATGAGCGGAAGGCCTTTCGACGAAGCGCATCCAGTGCTCGATTACGATTTACCGGACCTCGAGACAAGGGTTGCAACAATCGGCCCGCCGCTTGCGCCGGACGGGGTTGCATTCGCGTTCAGGCTGCACAAGACAACGCCGTGGACGCTGCCGCAGTTCATTGACGCGAAATTCATGAGCCCGCTCGCAGCAGGCCTGCTTTCGTTTTTTATCGACAACCAGACCACAATGATTATCACAGGTTCAAGAGGTTCAGGAAAAACCTCGCTCATGAGCTCGCTCATCCTTGAAATCCCGAAAAACACAAGGATAATAGTGCAGGAGGACACCCTTGAAACACCGGTTCCTTATATGAAAAGGATCGGCTTCAATATCCAGCGGCTGAAAACAAGGTCGCCGATAGGCGCTTCAGGCACTGAATCAGAGGTGTCGCCGGAGGAAGCGCTGAGGACCGCGCTGAGATTAGGGGATTCGGCGCTTGTGATAGGCGAAGTGCGCTCCACAGAGGCAAAGACATTGTACGAGGCAATGAGGATCGGTGCGGCAGGCAATGTCGTCCTCGGCACAATCCACGGCGATTCCGCTTACTCGGTTTGGGACCGTGTTGTCAACGACCTCAACGTGCCGAACACTTCGTTCAAGGCGACAGACATTGTCGTTGTTTCAAGGCCGATAAGGTTCGGGGGCAGCATGAGGAGGTTCAGGCGCCTTGTGCAAATCACGGAAATCAAAAAGCACTGGATATCTGAACCGCAACAGGAAGGCGGGCTTTTGGACCTGATGCTTTACGATGCGGCAAGCGACAATATCGACTTAATCGAGGACAATCTGAAGGAATCGGACATCTTCAATAAAATCAGCAAGCTTTCAGGCCTGAGCATTGAAGAGCTCTGGGAAGACATAAAAATAAGGGGCGATTCGAAGGCGTTCCTTGTCGAACTGAAAAAAAAGCACTCTTTGCCTGACCTCCTCGAGGCAAAGAACACTTCGCTTGCCCACGACAAGCTCCTGCTCCTCAAGGAAAAACAGCTCGGGAAAAAAGCAAGGGTCAATTACAAGAAGATTTTCGAAGAATGGAAGGAATGGACCGAATCATATCTTGTGAAAAAAATCGCGAAATAAAAAAATAAAACAAAACCGGAAAATGATGGAAATGCCTAGGGAAAGGTTGCTGAAAAAAAGGGAACGGCCGCAGCGCGCGCCCGGTGAACTCTACAGGCAGATTGTCGTACAGAGGGAGCTGATTGAAGAGGAAAGGTCTGAGCTCTTTGTAAAAAAAGAAAACTGGTATGTCAGGTTCTGCAAAAGGCTTTATTCGATTGCGCCGTCGCTCGGCGCAGGCGCGGAATGGCCGGAAAACTACAAGGACGCAATGGCTTTCCTTAACTGGGACCTCAAGGCCGAAGAGTTCTCGGCGGCAATAAAAATTGCGCTTGTCGGCTCTATTATGGTAAGCCTCCTGGCGGCACTGCTGATTCTCGGCATCCCTATCCTTAACGGGCCGGTTTACGGCATGTTCAAGGAAATGGCGCCGTTAGTGGTAATCGTGCCGTTCATCTCGATAGCATTGCTCGCCTGGTGGTATATGCAGCGGTACCCTTTCTCGGTTGTGCTGTCCGAGCAAAGGCAGGCATTAGGCTATGTGCCTGAACTGATAGGCTATATTGTAATGTCGATGAAGCTTTCCCCGAACCTTGAAAAGGCGGCCGAGTTTGCAGCCGACCACGGAAGGGGCAAAATCGCACAGGACTTCAAGAAACTTTTATGGAATGTCGAACTCGGAGTTTACAACACGCTGTCCGAAGGCCTTGACGACATCGCCTACACCTGGGGGCAGTACAGCAAGGAATTCAAGCGCGCGCTCATGCGCGTCAGGGCGTCTGTTTTGGAGGATTCGGAATCGAAAAGGGATTTCATCCTCAACAAGACAATGGAGGACCTGCTTTCAGAAATAAGGGAAAAAATGGAAAACTATGCAAGGGAACTCCAGCAGCCGAGCACAGTGCTCTTTTACATCGGGGTATTGCTCCCGATAATTTTGATTATTATATTGCCGATAGGTTCCGCATTCACAAATGCCCCGCTTTCGACCCCGGTTGGCCTGATAGGCATATACAATATCGGCATACCGGTGATAGCGTTCCTTTACGCGAGAAGCATAATAAAGCACAGGCCGCCGACCTATGACGTGCCGGTAATCCCTGACGATTACCCGGGCCTGCCAAAACCTGGAAAAATAAAACTGAAGCGCGGGGAAATAGACATCATTGTCGTCGTAGGCATCATCCTTGTTTTCGGGGGCGCATTCACCTTGATGATGCACACCGAAGGCTTCCCCCCGAAAACGCTCATGAAAGCGATAAGCCCGGCTGGAAGCGAATTGTCGCCTTTGCTGCCGCCTGACACGATTGAATGCGACAGGATAAAGGAATATTACGGGGCACTCACCAGCTGCCTGTATTTTGACGGCACGAAAAACGCCCCTAAAGATGGGGCATTCGCCCAAATCCAACAAATGTATCCAAATGCAGGCCAGGCAAAGTGGCTTCAGGAACTGGAAATCGAAAAGGCGCGCTTTTTCACAACGCAGGGCAACGACGTCACGCCCTACAACACGATTTTCGGCATTATGCTCACTGCAGCGCTTTGCTTTTTTGTCTGGTTCTATTACCACAACATTTACAAGCGGAGAATGCAGGAAAAAATAATGACAATCGAAAGCGAATTCAAGGACTCGCTGTACATTATCGCCTCAAGGCTCGGGGAAAACAAGCCTTTGGAGGAAGCGATGAGGCATGCAAGGGAATTCCTGCCGAACTATGTCATTTCGGACAGGATTTTCGGAAGGGCGCTTGACAACATCAACCTGCTCGGAATGCCGATAGATTCGGCAATATTCGACCCGAGGTTCGGCGCTTTGGTGAATATTCCCTCGAACACTGTCCATGTCGGAATGCGCCTCATGATTGATGCGGTACAGCTCGGAGTGAATATTGCAGCAAGAACCCTTGTATCGCTTTCGCTGCAGCTGGACAACCAGGAAAAAGTCCAAAAAATGCTCAAAAACATGGTCATAGACTTAACACAGATGATGAGGACCATGGCGATAATCATCACGCCGCTTGTCCTCGGCATCACCACAGCGCTTTACACTGTTGTGCTGCGCACCCTCCTCAAGATTTCGACTTCGGACACGATGTCAGGGCTTGAAGGGTCCACTGAAGCCGCCTCAAGCATGGGTTCGTTCGGTGGGATGACCTCAGGCAGCTTTGCAAAACCCGAAGCTGTTGCCTCGATGGTCAAGCCGGAATTTTTCATAATAATCATCGCATTGTATGTCGTCGAAATAGTTTTCATCGTCATATATTTCACGACAAAAATAGAGGAAGACAACGATTTGCTCATGAAATTATACCTTGCAAAATACCTGCCGGCCGCACTGCTGATGTTCGCAATCTCCGTGACAGCATCCAACCTCCTCCTCAATTCATTCTCGGTGGTAGGAGGCTGACCGGCCGGATGCAGAAATATTGCGGGAAAAGCCTCCGCGAAAAAGGGATGTTCTGGCCGTTCAGGCTGCTGATTGCAGCAGTGATGGCCATGGCAATCCTGATAATGATTTTAGGCACAATAGACTACTTCAACCAGTACAAGGTGAAGGTGAGCTGGCAAAGGTTCGTTGAAGCATTCGAAAACGCGCATAACGCTGTAACCACGCCCGACAATGCCGACAAGGGCATTAAAAAAGAGGAAGACCTGACCCTTGCAAAAACAACCCTGTCCTCGGATTTCTTCGCGAAACAATTCGACCTCCCGAAGGAATGCATCACATTCCAGGCGCCGGAAAGCTCCACTGTAAGAATCCTTAACGGCGGGCAGGCCGCATCGCTCACCGAGGAAACTGTCTCGGCAGCATACTTCCTCTGCATTTACGACAAAACATCCGCGGAATGCAGCGAGCACTGCTACATTTCTTTCGGCCTGCCGCCTGAAACCGGATGAAAAAAGAAAAGGCAAAAAATGGCAGGGGAAAAGCAATTGCCATAAACAGGGGGCAAAGCGGAAAGGCAAAAAATAATAATGGGAAGCCAGTACCCTAAACAAGGAGCAAAGCAGGAAGGGCAAAAAATAATAATGGGGAAGCGCTTATTATAATCCATGGAGCAGGACACTTTCAGGCTGGCGGTCTACGCAATAATTGCAGCCGCACTCCTGTACATATTCTTCGTCCATTTCGCGCCGGCATACCTCTGGAAAGAAAAACCCGAGCAAATCGTCGGAAAGCAATTGCAGGCAGCGGAAACACAGTTAGGCCAGTACTCGCACCAGGAAGGCAAATTCCCGAAAGAATTGACGATGAAAGCCGAAGGCTACGAATCGATGTCCAGGAATGTAACCTTTGAATGCAATTACGACATATTCTGCTGCCCCAAGGGCGAAGAATGCAGCAGGGCCATAGAATGGGACAACAACCAGGAAAAACGCTATTATTCCTTCAAGCAGGCGGAGCCTGTCGAAGTGTCGGCCAGGTGCAGGTACGAAAACATCTATATCTGCAAGGTATTCCTTGGAAAAGAGCCGGCGCAGGTGAAAATAACTGGCTTTTCAGCCACCGACATTGAACTTGACCTCACGAAAAAAAACACAACAACAATAAAATACGCTGTCAAAAACACAGGCCAGCCGGACCTTATCGCGGCACAGGCAACAGCAAGGCTCTATAAAATAAAAAAACTCCCGTACGGGCAGGAACCGGAAAAAACACTCGTGTACGAAGCCAAAGGCGAAGAGTTCGGGCTCGGCACAGGTGAAGAAACCGGAAAAGAACTGCAGGTGGAAATAACAGAAAACGGGAACTACGAAATAGAGTTCACGGTGCAGGAAAAAACCGACGACACGGATTTCGAAACCAAAACATTCGAGGTCAAAGCCACAGGGATAGTGGAAATCGGCGCATGCGAGCTGAAGCCGCCTGAAAAAGAATATTTTTCTGAAACAGAATGCAGGTATTTCCTTCCATGCGAGGACTGCAAAAGCCTAATCGAATGCAAACGCAAATGGAGGGAAAAATACGGGCTGCCCAAGGACTTCGAGTTCGGGCTCAACAAATACGACGACGTCAAGGGCTCGATAAAGCTGGAAGTGCCTGGGAAACTGAAGGAGGAATGCACGCGCAACTGCTATCCGGAATACGAAGTGCTCGACGCACTCAAGGAATCGCGCAAGCCCATAGACCTGGTGTTCGTAATCGACGCTTCCGGCTCAATGAGCGACGACATTGAGGAAACAAAAGAAATGATTTCCAAAATTTACGAACAGGTCGGTGAAGGCTGCACCATAGGCGAAGGCCAGAAAGGCGTTGAACCGGAACCATGCCTGCAAATAGGGCTTTATGTTTTCGAGGGCGGCTTCAAGGACTGCTACAGCAAAACCGAATACCCCTTCGCAAACTGTGTTACCGAGCAAAGCGGAAACTACCAGCTCGCCTACCCCTCGTATTACTGGGTCTTGTGCGATGTGATAGGACAAGACATGAAAAGAAACTATTTAGACAGCTCCAAGGATTCAATGAACTGCACCAATCCGGCCCTCAGGGCGCAGAACAGTGCAAACAATGCAATTTGCACAAAAATCGAGCAGACGCTCGGCACGGCGCTGGCCACAGGGCCCTACGAACAGATTTGGCCGCCGCAATGCCGCAACGACCAGTTCTTCACTGCGCCTGGCGGGGCAAGCGCGCTCAAAGGCAACGGCTCGGACATTGGCTACATTCCAATCACAAGCGATTTCCAAAAAATAAGCGATGCATTGGGGCAGGTGATTTCAGCGCAGGGCGAGGAGGCCTGGAGCGACTCGCTTTACTTCGTGCTCACAGCCGATGAAATGCACTGGCGACCGAACTCTGAAAAGGCAATAATACTGGTAACCGACGCATTCAACAACTGGAATCCTACGGACACTGGAGGCGCTGAAAAAACCATACGGGAAGCGGTCGAAAAGGCCAATGAAAAAAACGTGAAGGTTTTCAGCTTCATGGCCAAGGGCTGCGATTTGACCGACGATGCCATCCTAAACGCTTGGGCCAATTATTTCAGGCAATTTTACGGCAAACCCAACTTGAATCCGGAAGAACAGGAAAAGCACTGCCCAACAGACGACCTTGCAGCTGTGAGCACCGGAACAGGCGCGGCACTCGTAGAATATTCCACGGCGCAGGAACTGCCTGGAAAAATCCTGGACATAGTCGAAGACGAAGTGCAGAGGGCCTTGCAGGAAAAAGGCATAAGGCTTTGCGAAGAAGGCGAGGAACCGGAAACCTGCAAAGCAGCATGCATCCTTCCGTGGGAAAACGAATGCAAGGCCTGCGCAGGAAAGGAGGCAGCGCCTTCAGGGCAGGAAATCATACCAGGGTGCGTCAACGACAAGGAAAACTGCAGGGTGGTGCTGAGCTGTTATTCCAGCCCTGAGGAAATGACTCTCGGCGAATGCCAAAACTGGTTCACCGAAAAAACAGCAGGCAAAGAAATTGACATACTTGCAGACCCCGAGAAAGGGCAAATTTTCGTGCCAGGCATAAAAAAGAAAGGCGGAGTAGCCGTGCCTGAAGGCGAAGAATGGGATGAATGCGAGTTCAAGGCAATAATGGAAGGCTGCGGCGGCACAAGTGCTGCCGGCGGTGGAAGCCAGGGCGGAAGCACAAGCCCAGCGGAACCGGTCAAGCCGCCGAAAGCAGAAACGCCGAGTGAAATCGAATGCGCTGAAAACCTCGCCCTCACAGACGGCTGCTATTGCGCGACAAGCAACGATGCGCTCGAATATGCGGACAGGGTAAAGGAAAGCGGGAAGCCCATGGATTTATTGATTGTGCTGGACGCCACAGAGAGCAATTACCGCGAAGCCACGGCTTTGTCGGCTGCATTCAAAGAGCTAGCCGAAAAGATGCCGGAACCCTGCTCTATCGGAAACGAGGCCTGCCTTGCGGTCGGATTCGTTGTATTCGGGGGCGAAACCTCCACAGTCGGCGCGCCGGAGTTCTCCAAAATCAGCGGTTCCGGGCTTTCTGCAGAACTGGAAAAGGGCGCAGGAACTGCAAGGCTTTCCTCGGACCCTGCGGAAATAAACAGGATGGCCGAAGCAGTGAAGGGCCTGGGCTACGCTTATCTGGACGAGCCCTGGAGGGATGCGATCGCCTACTCGCTTAGCGATGGGGCGAAATCCGCAATAGGCTGGAGGGAGGGCGCGCAGAAAACAATATTGCTTGTCACAAGCGAAACAGACCGCGTTTCGAAGAACTCGCTTGAAGAGGTCTCGGAAATGCTCGGGAAAAACCAGGTTTTCACTTATGCTGCTGTCAGCAAAATCGGCGAAACTGGCAAGACGCCGTCAGATGACGCAGGCAAAATAAACGCGATAACTTTCACTTATTCGATTCCAGACGCAGGCTATTCGAGCATTAGGTTCGACTACGAGAACAGGCCTTTCACTGACATATTCAAGATGGTGCTGAAGGCAGCTGCCGAAAAGGCGATATACGACAACGCAAAAAAAGAAGACTGCGGGGCCGAAAAATGCGATGCCTGCAAGCAGGCAGCAGAACCCGCGCCATGAACCAGCCCAAAGAAAAAGAATAATAATAAAGAAAACAATAATAAACGCAGGGAAAGGTGGGAAAATGAAAAAAATGCTTTTGGCTTTTGGGATATTGTTCATGTTAAACGCAGGGATTGCTTTCGGAACCACGCAAAATTTCCAGCTGTTAAGCTACGCGCCGAGAGTCGATTTTGATGTGCCCAAAATAATAGAAAACCAGATAAAGCCGATTTCTGAAGCCTTCGGCCTCGAAATTGACACCACCCAATTCTCGAATATGCAGACCAACCAAATTATATTGACCCTAGACTTGGCAATGCCGCAATCCAACCTGGAAAGAATTGACTATTCCATCATAAGGGACGGCGGTGAACTCAACGAAAAGGATGCAACAGTGGAGGTCGGCGACATAATAAGGTACGAAGTACAAGGCGAGCTCGGCGAGCAAGGCAACGACTGGATAGCGCAGGGCGGCACTACCGACAGCCCGCCCATACAAATGCTAACGGCAGAACAATACAATGCACTATACCCGCAATTGGAGCAAAAATTCAAAGCAAGGTACCCTTGTGCCAATGCGAGTGAGTATGACAAGTATTGTTATTATTATTATAATGGCCAGGGAGGAGAAGTCCCTGCTTTCCAGACAGAAAAAACCCAATTCAACAAAACAACAAGCACATACACTGCAGAAAACGGCTACCTCGCATACGTTGTGCCCATATTCGACGGCAAAAAAGCAGGCATACAAGTGTTCTGCAATACCTCTATGGACAGCTACGCCGCCGACTGCAAACAGGGGGAAGCAGGCACAATTGAATGCACTGCAAAACAAGCAGGCATTCTGCCAACTGAAATCACACCAGCCACCTACTGCATGGCATTCGTTGACAAAGTCATCATAGGCAACGAAGCAGCCCAAGCGGACTGGTTCTACGGCCAGCAACTGGACCCAACACACTCCCCTTACAGCCCCCATTCGCAAGTCCAGGTAATCCCAAAAGGCAAAAAAGCCCCGATAGCAGACTTCACATGCAAAAAAGCAGAAACACCAGGCCCATATCCAGCATACTTAAATTATATCACACTCGAATGCGACGCCTCGCTATCCAAAGACCCGGACGGCACAATAGAAGAATACGAGTGGGTCGGAGGAGGCGCCCAATACTTTGAGTGGGCAGGGTCGCTAGTCAGAGAGATTGGCGAAAAAACAGCGCAAATAGTCTGCTATGGGAAACAATCCAAAGTCCCGATAACCCTGCGCGTCACAGACAACGACGGAATCTACAGCGAAATCACAAAAACCATAGACCCCAACAATCCAAACCCGCAACCGCCCCTCACCTTCACAGCCGACTACACAAACCAAAAAGTCCTGCTCACACTCGAAAACTGCCCTGAAGGAACCACACAAGCAAACGCCAACATCTACCTGCTCGGCGAAAACGGCGAACCTGAAAACGCAGTCCTCGAAAAACAGCCAATACAATGCAAAAAAACAACAGAAATAAGTGGAATAACAGCCAAAGGAACATACCAGGCAACAGCCACGATTGGAGGGGAAGAAAAGACCGCCATATTTACAGTAAGTTAAGAAAACAGGCCGAGTGCAACAATTATTAATATTAAAAACAATAATGAGAAGAAAATAAACAAAAAAGGGAGATGGGGAAAATGAAATTCGTGTCAAAAATTTTATTGGCATTGCTGGCAACAATGTTGGTTTCGGCAATTGTGTTCGCGCAGGAAACCGACGCGAACACTGAGGAATTAAACCCCCTCGTGATTGACATCGGCGTCGGCGGCACAAACACCGCAGCCACAGGCATCGACTGCTTCGACTACTATACATTCGGCAGCGTGGACTTTGTATTCCTGCACGCAGACAAGCACAACTACAATCCAGAAGAAACAGTTGAATTTTTGACAACCATAAGAAACAACAACCCATACCCCTTGGTCGAAGGCGGAGTGTTCGCGCAAGTATACTGGCTGAACACTGAAAGCGGCGACATGCAAGGAGACAATTTGATTGACGAGTTCTGGTTAATAGAAGACTTAACGCTTGACACGAATCAAGAATACCCTCTCGCATTCTCCTGGAAAATCCCGAAAAAAGCCCCAAACGGATACTATTACATTGCATTATTCTACCAAGTCAAAAAATCCTTCAACATGAGCGGCCTGCCGTTCATAAACAACGTGTACGGCGGCTCCGCAGGATTCAATGTAGAAAACGGCCAGGAAAAAGCCTCATTCTATTTCGACAGGAACACAGTAAGATTGCAGGGCGCAGAGCAAATGCTAAGGAACTTCTCGCAATCCTTCAAAGAAGGAGAAACAATAGAATACAAAATCGCACTGAAAAACCCGAACAGCACACCAACAGGCGCGCTCATCGAATACGAATTATACGACTGGGATTCCTCCCAGGAAACAAACCTCATGGAAAAATACAGCAAAAAACAGGTGCTTAGCATCGAAGCAAACTCTTCCGCAGACGCAAGCATCTCCTTTGAAGGCCTGAAGGCAGGCGCATACCTTTTGAAAATCAAGGCAGAAGCAAACATGTGGAACACAATGATAAACCTGAGATTTTCAGTTGAAGGAAACAAAGGCAGGTTTGTTTTTTCCGGCCTCGACAAATTCCCGCTCAAAAAAGGCGACAAATTCATACTATTCAGCTGCTTCTCCAACTCAACCGATTGGTTCTCCGAGTTTGATGGAAAAGCCGAAATATCAATTGTGAACCACGACACAAAAAAAGTCATAGACAAAACAGAATACAGCGGAAAAATCACCCCAAAAATAATCGCATCCAAAAAAGAACTCACAGCAGGCAGCGACCTCTACGCAGTCGACGTGGTCTCAAAAATCTACGGTCCGGACGGCGCACTCGACCAGGAAATAACAATCGCCTATGATTTCGCAAAATTCCAAACACAAGAATCCTACAAAAAATACGTCCTGCCCTTAGTTGACAAGGACAGCGACACAGTGCTCAATGAAGAAGACGAATGCCCGGAACAAGCAGGCACTGCAGAAAACAAGGGCTGCCCCGCGCCCACCCCCACGCCGGCCCAAACACAACAACCACAGCCCACCCCCGCACCGCAGCAAAAAGCCGACATTATAGTGCCATTGATTGCGGTCGCCTCCATAATCGTCATCGTGCTAGTGGCATTCTTTATGGTGAAGAAAAAGAAAAAAAGCACGGTGAAAAAATGAACGCAAAAATTTTCGGAATCTTCGCAATACTGTTATTGCTGAACGCAGGGATTGCGTTTGGAGGTCCTCAATCTTACTGGCTTTTAAGTTACCAGCCGAGGGGCTGTTTTGACATACCCAAAATAATCGAAAACCAGGTATTGCCGATGTCCAAAACCTTCGGCTTCGACATCGACACCTCAGCATTTTCAAGCCAGGCAACCAACCAGCTCATAGTGAACCTGAACCTGGCACTACCGCAATTCGGCCTGGAAAGAATCGACTATTCGATTGTCAGAGATGGAGTCGAGCTCAACGAAGCCGAAACAACAGTGGAGGTCGGCGACATAATAAGGTACGAAGTACAAGGCGAGCTCGGCGAGCAAGGCAACGACTGGGTTGCACAAGGCGGTTCGGTAGACAGCCCGCCGATACAAATGCTCACAACAGAACAATACAAAGCACTATACCAACAACTGGAACAAAAATTCAAAACAAAGTATCCGTGGAATAACATGACAGTTGATTGGCCGCGTGTGGAATTTGTCCAAGAGCAAACCCCTGTTTTCCAGACAGAAAAAACCAAATTCAACCCAGCCACCGTCGAATATACTGCAGAAAACGGGTACCAGGCATATGTGGTCCCAATACTCAACGGAAAAAAAGCAGGCATACAAGTATTCTGCGCTATCAGCATATCCGGCCAATACGCGGCAGCCGATTGCGAACAACCAGAAGCAGGCACCATTGAATGCACGGCAAAACAAGCAGGCATTTTGCCTGTTGACGTTTCAGCAATCACAGACTGCATGAGCTTTGTGGACAAAGTAATCATAGGCAACGAAGCCGTGCAGGCAGACTGGTTCTACGGACACCCAATCATCCCCACCTATTCACTCTCCCAGTTCGGCTTATTTCCGCCCTCTCAAATCCAAATAATCCCAAAAGGCAAAAAACCTCCGATCGCAGACTTCAAATGCAAAAAAACAGAAAAAAAATACCCTGCGTCTTATGGAGGTTATACTTACACCGAACTTGAGTGCGACGCCTCAGACTCCAAAGCCCAGGAAGGCACAACAATAGAAAGATATGCGTGGAACTACCTTGGATTCGGGTCGGATAACATTGAAGATGTAATACATACATACTGCGCATCAACATACAGTTCATATTTCAATCAATTTTGCCAAAAAACAGTCCAGGTACCGACCTATGCTTTAAGCCAATCCAGCTTGGGGATAATCCTGCGGGTCACAGACAACCAAGGAATCTATGGCGAGAGAATAAGAATTATAGACCCGAACAATCCAAACCCGCAGCCGAAAACCGAATTCACCGCCTTCTACGAGAACCAAAAAGTCCTGCTCAAACTAGAAAACTGCCCTGAAGGCATCACACAATCAAACGCCAACATCTACCTGCTCGGCGCAGACGGGGAACCTGAAAACGCAGTCCTCGAAAAACAACCAATACAATGCGAGCAAACAACGGAAATAAGCGGAATAACCGCACCAGGGCTTTATGTGGCAACAGCCACACTCGGCAAAGACCAAACAATCACATCAAGCCCATTCGGCCCAGGGTGAATGGAAGCCCCGGGGCAGGCGCCCAATGAAACGTTATCCTTAAATATTACTTGAGCGCTAATATTCTGGAAAACTTGGAATTTTTGCAGAGGTGGATTTATGAAATTCTTAGGGGAAAGGGGACAGGCGTTTTCGACTTTCCAATTGCTGATTGCCGCTGTGGTTGCAATGGTGATTCTGGTCATCCTTTTAGGGGTCCTTAACATCATCAAATGGCCCTGGCTCGGCGATGACCCGGCCACAAGCGCCGGAACTGCGCTCAAGGACGCATATAATGGCCAGTATTCAGTGAAAGGCACCCAAAAGTCCACCTTTGACGGCGAGTCTACAATCATAAGGAAAGCGGTTTTGACAAAAGCCGAACTCGGGATAGGCGAGGAGCAGGTTTGCCTCAGCCTTGGCGATTTTTGCGGAGAGGGCGCAAGCTGCCCGGGAACCGGCAATTTTACAGGAAGCGAGGTATCCATAAGCCATTCAGGCAATGAAAAGAGGGAGGTTGTTTTTTCGGCTCTGTGCGCCCCGGCAACAGAGCTGGAGGGCATTGTCGGCAGCGAAGGCGAGGGCACATACCCGCAAATCAAAAAAGACTGGGTCAGAAACTGCAAGTGCGTTACCGAGCCGATTGGCAGCGGGCTTCCGTGCTGCATAGTCTTTATGAAGTATGCAACTTGAAAAAAAACGTTATCCTTAAATATAACATGAACAGTCATTATTCTTGAAAACATGAAAGTTTTTGCAGGGGTGAAGAAAGTGGATTTTTTGAAATTGGGACAGAAAGGCCAGGCGTTTTCGACATTCAAATTGCTGATTGCAGCAATTGTCGCGGTTGTGATTTTAGTGATTCTGTTGTCGATTTTAGGCTATATTGATTTTTCGCCGAGAAACCAGCCAGCCGTGGGCGCGGCAGACGCGCTCAAGGAAGCATACCAGAACCAGTACCTGCTGCAGACAAGCCAGCAGAGCGTGACTTTCACCAAGGACACCTCGCTGACAAGCCTGGCAATAAAAGAAAAAGCCGATATAGGGCTTGGGGAAACGCAGATTTGCCTGAGCCTCGGGGATTTCTCCGATGCAACCTCGAACTTTTCGAACGGAGGCGCCCCTGGGCAGGTTATCAAATACACTGCCGGCGGCTCGATGAACGCAAGGTTCTCGGTTTTGTGCGCTCCAGGCGCGGATATTGAAACGCAGATCGGGGCAGGCAATCCCTACAGTGAAATAGACGAAGCCTGGGACGACGACTGCGCATGGAACGACAGCTCCTCCAGTTCCGACGCCAAGCTCAAGGAGCAGATTTGCTGCATCATTGTCGTAAGGTATGCAAGGTAAAGCGGAAAGCGCTGAACAAAATGCCTGAAAAAAAACAGCAGGGCTTTCAGGAAAAAGCCCTTTCTTTTTTCCACCGCGGGATTGAAGGGATTGCCGGCGAAGAGTTCAAGGGAAAGGCGAAGGAAGAAGCGAGGAAATCCGCATATTTTCTTTTCCTTGCTTTTTTTTCCATTTTCTCCCTGTTTGTCCTTTCAAGCCTTGTCCCGCTGGAGTGGAGCGAAAGGTTTGTCGCCAGCACTGTGCTTTACGGCCTGAACACGCAGGGCCTGCACGGCAGCATTGTGCCTGTTGAAACAGGTGATGCCGTCGCAATACTGCTCGACGGCGGCCCGAGCATACAGATATCGTATCTTTGCACAGGCCTGCTTGAAACAATACTGCTTGCCGGGGTGATTCTTGCTTCGGCAGGAATTCCAATATATAAGAGAATAATAGGAGTGGCTGCCGGGGCAATCGTTTCAGCTGCGCTGAATTTTGCAAGGATTTTCGCCACAATATATTTCATTTACAATTCAGGAATCGAAACAGTGGAATTTATACATAATTTCTTTTTCCGCGCTTTCCTTTTCATTTCGGTTTTCTGCTTTTATGCGCTGTGGTTCAGGTGGGCCACAGGCGGATTCGGAAAACAGGCCATGCAAAAAAAGCGGATTCCAAAAAGCCGGAGAAAAGCGCAATAAAAAGGTATAATAATAACTTTTATTCATTAATTAATTGCGATTAATCGAGATTAGATTGCTTTCGTTTGCTGTAATTGTTCTGGTGCGGTCGATGATGGAAGGGATTTCTGACAGGCTTTCCGGGATTTACATCAAGGCAGAGGAGGCCTGGTACGGGCTTGTCGATTCGCTTTCAGAGAAAGGCATTCCGTTGTATGCTTATACTGATTTTCTTGACAAGAAAGGCATTCCGAGCTTTCCTTTCACGGTTGCACTCCTGCTCCTGCTTATCATACTGGCATTCTTTTTGCTGTCAGGCAGCAATGCAGACGTAAATCTCAGGTTCAAGTTCGCGGACAGCCAGAGCCAGGCCCTTAACGATGTGCGCGTTGACATAAGCTACAAGGACGGCAAGTTCATAGACCAGAAAACCCTTGCAAGCAATGCCCTCTGGACCCTGAAAAATATTCCGGTCAATTCCACGCTTACAATCATTGCCTCGAAGGAAGGCTATGACGAGCCTGAAGCGAAGTCGCTGACTGTCACAGGAAAAAAGACGGAAGAGACTGTTTCCTTCACCTTCAAGAAACCCACCGTGCTCATAACTGGAACGCTGCAACTGCATTCCAGTACAGGCACAATCATCAAGAATGCTGACTGCTCTGTCCTTACAAGCGACAAGCGCTCAATCAAGGGAATCCAGAGGGACATCAACATTGCCTTTTCCAACGTGCCTGAAGGCGAGGCAGTGGTCCTTACATGCAGCGCAAGCGGCTATGAGAGCATCGACGAAGAGCAGGTCATCTTCAAAAAGAACACGGTTGTCACAGCCTTGATGGCGCCGAAAGCAAGCCTTGAAGGGAAAGAGCGCGTGGATGTCCTTTTCAGGGTTTTGGACAAGGATTCCGAGGAGCCGATTGCAAACGCCCACATCACAATCTTTAACGATGAAACAGATGAAGCGCTGTTCGACGAGAACATGGAGGAGAACGGCGAATACCTTGCCAAAATACTTGAGGGCACGATAATAAAGGCGACAATAGAAGCCGAAGGCTATATCACCCTGACAACAGACCCGTCAACAGTCGTGCTTGAAATGCCGCCGATTGAAGTGCTGATGGAATTGGGCGGGAAAACTGTTTCGGTCACGGTTGTTTCGCAAAGCGGCCTGCCTGTGAACGATGTCCTGCTTTCATTGTACGACGAGGACCTAAGGCTCATTGAATCTAAGAGGACAGTGGCAGGGCCTTACGGCGGCAATGCCGTGTTCACAAGCCTGAACCCCAACAAAATATATTACATCACCGCATACAAGTCAGGATTCCTGCCCAAACGCGTGAAATTCCTGCCTGCCGACGAATCCGACCTGAAAATCCAGCTTGAGAATTCCAGCCCGAGCAATTCCGCAAGGCTCACCCTGACAATCCTTGATTCTGAGGGCAATCCTGCAAAAAAGGCAAAAGTGCGCTTTTATGAAATGGTTGACGGCAAAAAGCTCCCGTTGGGCATAGGCGCCAACGGCCAGCCATACCTTGAAACAGACATGCAGGGAAAAGTCAGCGTCGTTGTGCCGGAAGGGAAGATACTGGTTGAAGCGCAGACAGACACAGAAATCCAGAGCAAGGAATTCGACATCAAGGCAGGCAGCGATGTCGATGACACAATCAAAATGGAGAGAAAGGCGAATCTGGTTGAATTGAAATTTTTGGACAATGACGGCAATCCCATAAAAGGGAACGTGAAAATTTATTCTAAAAGCGGCGAACTTCTCTTTGAGGGCAGGCCTGACAGCAACGGCTCTGTTGTCTTCGATGCCAAAGGCGAAAAGACCTTCGATGTCGAAGTGGAAACAGACGACGGGAAAAAATTCACAGAAGAAGTGCGCATCGACGACCAGAAAGAGGCGACTGTCACAATAAGTTCTGAAGAGGCAAAACTTGCGCCGTCGGTAACCTATGAGGGCGTTTTCGACGCGAAAGGCCAGAAGGTCGACGGCATATCGAGAGGCGAATTCTACTGGCTCAAGTTTGTGGTCACATGGCAGAGCAACGAGCAGGCAGGCATCCACGTAAGGGTGGGCGACGATTCAAAACAATTCGCTGATTCGATGGAATACGGCATTTACGGCTTTGACGCGGTCGCAAAAAAATTCTTTTACGGGAAAAGCTACCAGGCCCCGCTTGGCACAAGGGAAGACAAGGCGAATGCCGGAAAGGCAGGCGAAAAAAACAAGCTTTTGGAACTGTACTTTGACAAGCCGGCGGACCAGCAGGTGATAAAAGTCAAGGTCATGGCAGGCGAAACAGGCACTGCAAAAACAATGCCTGTGCATTTCAGGGCGTGGGTGAAGGCAGGCGACAAATATTACAGGGACCCGGAAGACACAGAATTAGGCAATTCCCTCAGCATAAGCGGGAAGGCCTCATTGTATGCCGAAACAAAAAACGAGGACGTGAAAATCTATTCCGGAAAACCCAAATGCACAGAAGGCCTGTGCCTTGAATTGTCCTTTTTCGACGACGAAGGCAAGGAAACAAAAACACAGGATTTCAGCGCGGTGATAGGCAGGAGATACGCGCTTGAGGCAAGGGTGAATGCTGACGCTGTCAAGAAAGCAACGCTTTCAGCCGAAACATCAGACCAGGAAAAAATACGGTTTGCCGATTTCATTGAAGTCGAATCAGGGGCATGGCCTGACGAAGGCTATGACAAAAAAACAGTTTCAACAGGCGAGATAAGCGTTTCTGATTCACTGGAGGGAAAAGCAAGGGTTTTCTTTGAAGCGAAAGCGCAGGGAAACGCATACATTAAAGTCACGGCAGTATCAGGCGAAAAAACAGTCGACAAAAAAATCTATTTCAAGGTCACAGGCATAAGGGAAATTGAGCTCGTGCTTGCGGACAACGGCACCATAAAGCCGGGCGAAAAGCTTTCAGCCGAACTGAAGGACAGCGAGACAGGGGATGCGATAACAGACGCGCAATTCGTTATTTATTCAGGCGAAAGGCCCACACTTTCGATAAAGGGCGACGGCACCGAAGGCAACGGCCTTGAAGGAAAATATTCTTTGGGCACTGAAGCCCTTGAACCAGGCACTTACAGGCTTGTTGTTTCAAGGCGCGACTACCAGGACAAGGAAGCGCAGGTCACGGTTTCAATCGAAAACATCATGACCGCAGACGCTGAAAAGGAATTCTTCCTTGACAAGGAAAAAACAGAAGCAAAGGAAACAATAACCCTCACAAACAAGGTGGCCACAGCAAAAATAGAATCACTGTCCTATGAATTTTTCCCGCAGGCAGGCTGGACAAACAATTTCGAACTCGAAGTGGTGCTTCCGTCGGCAGGGATAAGCGGCGGCAGGAGCGCCTACCCGACACTTACAGTTACGTACACTGGCGAAGACCAGGAAGCAAAAGTGCACGCTGAAGGCGAACTCGTCATTTCAGGAGTGCTCGGCAGCGGGCTTGCAGTCGAGGCATCCACACAGGTGAAAGCGAACTACAACAAGCCGGTTCCCTCCGAATGCCTGAAAGTAACGCCTGCAAAGAACGAGGCAAGGCTTTTGGCAGCTGAAAATTCGAGCGACAGTTCGGTTGTACTGACAGTGCAATACAAGGATTCTGAAAAATGCACTGACGTGCTTGTCCTCAAGACAAGCGCAGAGGCAAGGAAAGGCAAGGCAGACAAGGACCTGCTGATAACCGCACCGGACATATCGATTTCGCCTGGGCAGGAAAAAGAAATCACGGTCACAGTCACAAACAAGCGGGCAAGAAACTCAGAGGAAGGCCCAGAATACAGCCTTGTCGTTGGGTCTGAAAAGATTTCAAAGAGCGTTTTATTGAAAGTGTACTTTATCAATCCTGCTTTTTTGCTCCAGACAAACGACCACATCTCGATATTCGCGACAATGGACGATAAAGGAGTGGTAAGGGGAGTGGCGCCGCTCTATATAAGGAACGTCGGGAAGAAAACAGTCGAAAGAATAAAGGCTGCTGAAAGCGGAGCCCAGCCGAAATCCGAAACCTTCACTGTCAGCATAAAGCAGGCAGTGATTGGAACAGGGCCTTCAGCTGAACCGATTGCATCGCTTGAGCCTGGCCAGGAACTGAACCCGCCATGGATAATCGAAGTCACAGGAAAAAGAGCAGCAAAGGATTGAATGGGTTAAGGGGCGTAACAATTGGACACCATATTTCCGAGTTTATGCCGATAAGCAAGCAGGTAGACCGCCCGAGACTATTTGGTTCCATGGAGATGTCGGTAGCAACAGAACATCAAAAGCCGAAGCCAAAAGGCTTTTCCCTGACCAGACTGCTTTCGGTACACCTAAGCCGGAGGAACTTCTACGGCGTGTCATTGAAATTGCCACCAACCCCGGCGACCTTGTTCTCGACTCGTT
>JAPLVS010000060.1 GCA_026396995.1 Candidatus Iainarchaeum sp. | reverse complement strand
GGGCGGTGTAGAAATCCTATTGGAGTGCGAGGGTTAGCGTGATTTTGATTGTTCGTCCGATGTGTTCGATGTTGTAGGCTATTGCTTTGATGGTTGCTTGTTTTTGTTGGTTTGCTGCGTTTTTTGCTCGAACAAACCCTCCCAGGGTTTGTTTGATTGCAGAATTCACCGACTCTGCAATCGCTCTCTTTTGATAAGTTTTCAGGTTAAATTTCTGCAACGCTCTCCGGCGCTTAGCACAATAACGCTGCCGGCCATATTTGTCTTTTTGTGATGCGTGCTTTCTGAACGGAATATGCACGCTCAAACCGTGCAACCAACAAAACTCTCGGTTCTCTAGAGAATCATAACCTTTGTCCGCCAACACAGTTCGCAACACTCCTAATACGTCTTGAACCATAGGCCGAAACGTTGTGATTTCGTTCGAGTGGTCAGAAAAAGTTCGAACATTGAGAACGAGTTTTGTTTTAATATCGCTGATAAACACTGTTTTAGTGTAGTTTGGATGGGTTACGCCGTCAACGCGTTTTTCATAATAATGCGATGGATTCGTGTTAGAAAAACCGGTTCCATCAATTGCAGCAATACTGTTTCTCACTCTCAATAGTTTTGAACACGCTCGAACCATCAACTCAAACAATAGTTTTGGAGTACGCTGCACAAACTTTTGCAGTGTACTGAAATGCGGGATTCTTTTCAAACTCAACATGTGTCGAATATTGTTCTCTTCACAAATCTCAACAAACCGGCGATACGACACATTGAGCTTTTCCCTGTAAACTGCGAGAAACAAGAGTTTGATGTTGCCGTACATTTTTTTCGAAAACAAAGAGTTCCGGTAAGGCACTCCAGCCAACCAACACAATCGCTCAACCAAACCATAAAAGTTATTAACCCGAACAGCATACAATCGCATTAGAGTCACCGATAAATAGGAGTGCAAACTCCTATTTATCACTATTTAAAAAGGATTTCTACAAAGCCGGAACTGGGCGAAGTTAAGGCCTGCTCAAATCCTCTTCGAAACATAAAATCCGTCGTTTTTGCAGCCGAGTTTTTCACGGTAGTATTCGCGGGCGCCCAGGCCTGCAATGACAGCCAGTTTTTTTCTTTCGAATTCTTCGGAAGCGATTTTTTCGGCTTCATTGAACAGTTTCGCGCCCAAGCCCTTGTGCTGCAATGCTTCCTGCTTCCTTTTGCCGAGCAAAAGCGGTTCGCCGAAAATCCTTAATTCACGGACAATTGCACCCTTTGAGCCGATTTCTTTCCTGTAGGAACCCTCAGGAATGCGCAGGCGACAATAGCCGAAAAGCGCTTCCCTTTTCCTGTCTTCAAGCGAAAGGAACACTTCGGTGCCGGCGCTTGCCCTGTAGTCCTCCCTGAAAAGAACTGCTTCGGAGGGGGAGGGCGAAACACCGCCCTTGTATTTTTGGAGAACTGCCTCCCTGCAGCGGATGCAATTGCATTCGATGCCCCTGCGTTTCATTTCCTTTTCGACAATCTGGCGCAGGTTGCTGTGCTTTATTCCTGCTTCCACAAGCGGCGAAGGGATGTCCCTTTGCACCCGCATAATGCGGACCCAGCGCGGCAGTGTTTTTTTCACTTTGATTATGAGCTTTACGGCTTCCTTTTCGGTTATAGGGCTGAATTTCCCTTCCAAAAAATCTTCATGGAGTTTTGTGCCTTTCACCACAAGGCATGGATAGATTTTCAGCATGTCAGGTTTGAAGGATTCAGAGGAAAACATTTCCTTGAAAGAATCAAGGTCACCCTCGGGGGAAGTGAAAGGAAGGCCTGGCATTGTGTGGTATAAAACCTTGAAGCCGGCGTCCTTCAGGTTCTTTGTGGCATCAGCAACATTCCCAACCGTATGGCCGCGGTGCACTTTTTTGTAAACCGCGTCGTCCAGTATCTGGACACCGAGCTCGCAGCGCGTGCCGCCATAGGAAAGCATTTCCCCGACATCTTTTTTCGAGCAGAAATCAGGCCTTGTTTCGAAGGCCATTCCGGTAATCCTTGTGGCTGATTTTTCTGCAGCAAGCCTTGCGCTCCCGACAGATTTTGAATTTTTTCCTGTGAAGGCGTTCAGTGCGCCGAGCATGAATTTTTCCCTGAATTTTTCAGATTGCGAGAAAAACGTTCCGCCCATTACAATGAATTCGACTTTTGAGGTGGAATGCCCTGTTTCCTGCAATTGGCGCAGGCGGTCTTTCACCTGCAGCGCAGGGTCGAAATTGGATTGGATTGCGCGCATTGTCGCAGGTTCTCTTCCCGTATAACTTTTCGGGGTGCGCGAATCAACAAGGCTTGACGGGCAATAAGTGCACTTTCCCGGGCATTCATGCGGCGGAACCATTGCCGCTACGACTGTAATGCCGCTCATGCTCCTGACAGGCTTCCTGCAGAGCAATGCAAGGGCTTTTTTTGAAAGGCGGATGCCGCTGCCCATTATTTCGGTATTTGAGGGAAATTCGGCCAGACCGTGCTTTTTTGCAAGCCTTGCCTTCCACTTGTTGAGTTCATCCGCATTCGATATAATCCCTTTTTCGATAAGGGAAACTATTTCCGGGGAGAAAGCGGAAAAACCCATTTTGTTCACTCAATCTTATGAAAAAAACGAGAGGGCTGAATCAATGAGATAATAGGGGATGAGTGTCGGCATATAGAAGGGGAAGCCGTTCAGTGCCGCGGAATATTTTCCCTGCACGGTGGGCAGCACGTCGACCGAGGCCTTGACTGAGCGCAGCCTTTCAGTTGACCGCGCGGAATCAACGAAGAAATAAAAGTCCCTCGAACCTATGACCAGGGCATTGATGCATGCATCGAATTCCACGAAGTCGTTTGGCTTGATTTCCTTTTCAATGCCCGCAAACCAGTATTTGGGCAGGGAGCTCGAAACAAAAACCTTGTGCGATGCGATGCTGCCATTCTGCAAAATCATGTGATAGCAGGGCGAATCTTTCACTTTAACTTTCTGCTGGGCATCAGGCAGCAGCACGGAAACAAGGCCCTGTTCCACAAAAACAACAAGGTTGATTTTTTCCTCGAGGCCGGTCTGCGAATCGACTGCAGTAACTTCGATTGTCTGCGACCTGATTTCGGCGCTGTCAGGCACAACAACTTCAAGTGAAATCGATGTGTTTTCCACGACTGCCGGGAAAGCAATCCAGCCCTGCGGAAGCAAAGACTGGGTTATGCTTGCGCCTGTCCATCTGTGGAATGAGGCGTTCCTGTCGATTGTTATAAGCAGCCTTTCGCCGCGCATCATTGCGCCGAGGGTTTCTGTCTGGCCTGGCTCCACGGCCTTATAGACCGGTTTGAGCACAACGATTGTTGCGCCGGCGCCTGCGAGCACTGAAAGCAGCAGCAATGCAAGTAAAATCCTTTTAAACAATTGGCTCCCCATTACATTAACCGGAAAAAAGTAATAAAAACCTTCGCAGGAAGCGCGGGAAGGCGGTTTAAGAAAATGAAAATGCTTGTTTTGGGCGATATCCACGGAAAGGCAAGCGCAGTAAACGAAATACTGCAGAAAACCGGCACAAAAGGCATCGATGCAATAATAATCACAGGCGACCTTACCACGCAAGGCGCCAAGAAAAACCGGCGTGTGGCAAAGCCGTCCTCAGGTATATAAGCCAGCTCGTCACTGGTTCCGATGGTTTCCAGATTAACGACCCTTATATTTTTAGCCGGCTCTTTTTCTTTATGTAGCTTACTCTCCTCAAGCAACTCCTTGGCATACGCCCAGGACCCGAGTGTGCGCTCTTCTTCCGATGCGATAAAAACAATTTTAACGGTGCTACCTGTACCGGCTGTACGTTTTTCCAATTCCCTGGCTAACAGCAGCAATGCGGTGATCGACAAGAGGCATTGAAGTGATTGGGGAAACATTGTGCGTGAATGCCGGCCCTGCAAAAGAAGGGTGCGCAGCGATTGTGAAAATTGAAAAAGGAAAAAAGCCGGAAGCGGAGCTGATCTGATGGAAGGAAAAAAGAAGACAGGGGCAAGGTTTGAAATGGTGAAAAAAAGGCACGCTGCAACCCTGAAAAAAGCCGAGGACGAAAAGAAAATAGACAAGGCGATGGTCAGCCTGTGCGATTTCATTTCCGGAACGAAAAACTTTTTCACTTCCTCTGGATGCAGCGGGCGCATCATATTGCTCGGGCTGAAAAGCAGGAGCAAGCTTGACAGCAGGTTCCACAGGAAATGGCACGAAAAGGTCGAGCCTGAAAAGGTGCTTGAAGCGCTGGAAGAGGAAACAGAAGGCGAAATCTGGCTTAAAATGGAGCCGTTCATAATCCACATCGGGACCAATTCCCTTGAAAACGCAAAAAAGCTTTTATCGCTCAAGGACAAGAGCGGCATAAAAAGAGGCGGCATCATAACCGCAAAACCCGGAAAATTCATTGTGGAACTGATAGGGACAGAAGAAATCTCGGTGCTTGTGAAAAGAGGCAAAAAAATCCTTGCCTCCGATGAATTCATAAGGGAAATCGTGGAAGAGGCGAACAGGAAAATCGGCTTCAATTATGAGCGGGTGGAAAAATTCGAAGAAATCGTCAGAAAAGAGTTAAGGTGAATTTGCGGAATGAATGCACCGATAAGGGTTTTCATTGCTGTGAACCTGCCTGAAAAAACAAAGGACAGGATTTGCAGTGAGCTCCTGCCCTTGCTGCCGAAAAACTGCCTTAAGGTGGTGGAAAGGGAAAACCTGCACATCACAATGAAATTTTTAGGATACCTCGGCGATAATGCAGCCAGAGGAACAATGGAAAAACTCGAATTCGCAAAAAAAACCAAAAAATTCAGGGTGGAACTGAAAGGCATCGGCCACTTCCATAAAAGGGTTTTGTGGTTAGGCGTCGGGCAGGGTGCAAAAGAGCTTGAGGAATTGGGGGCAGGGATAGATGAAGCGCTCGGCCTGAACGATGAAAAATTCCACTCCCATATCACGCTTGCGAGAAACAAGGGAATGGCCAGCAAGGAATTTGACAAGGCGGTTGCGGAACTGGAAAAGAAGGGTTTTGCTGAAACAATCGAGGCCGGATCCCTTGATGTAATGCAGTCGGTTCTGGAGCCGCAGGGGCCGAAATATTCGGTGCTGAAAAAGATTGAATTCGGGTAAAGCCTTCGACAAGGCTCATTCTTTTTTCTTACTCAGCCAGTTTTGCAGAAATGTTCCTTTTTTTGCAGCAACTAATATAATGACCACTGACGCAAACAGCCAACCGAGGTAAATAAATTCCGCCGCCGAATATTGTGTTACAAAAATGCTTCCGTGAATGGGTGACGAATAGATTCCAAGAAATATGGCCAAATTTTCCAAAATGTAAATGAATACCATAAGCAGCAAAACCAAGTCCCATTTTTTCGAATCCATGACAGTATTACCTCCTTTCGTATATTTAACACATTCTACTGGTTTGCCGCCTGTGCCGGCTTTTCCTGCGAGATTTTTTCCAGGATGCTTCTCGGATCCAAATAGTATTCCTGTATTATCTGCTCTACTTCCGGCGCCTTGCAGATGTTTTTTTCAATCATCCAGTCGAGAATCCTTTTCCTCACAATCATTTCGTCCTTCAATTCCTGCTTTGACAGCGAGGTTTTTTCGGCAAGCGCATCGATTGTGTGCGAGGGAATGTCTGTTTTCTTGATCTTGTCGGTTTTCTTGTCCCATTCATAGATATTGCCGAGCAAAACCTTGTTTTCCATCCTCTGGATTTCCGCTATCTCTTTTATCCTGCGAATTAAGCCGAAGCGCCTGTCATACATCCTGAACATTATTACCGCGATGTTGAGCAAAGGCAGCATGTGCTCGGGAACATTCATTGGCGCACTTTCAAGCCTTAAAATCATTTCCCTTGCAGTGTTCGAGTGCAGTGTTCCGAGAATGCCTCTGTGACCTGTGTCCATTGCCACAAACAAAGTCTGGGTTTCCTCGCCCCTCACTTCCCCGACAATAATCCTGTCAGGCCTCATTCTCAGGGAATTTTTCAGCAAATCATCCATTGTCACTTCCTCGAACGAGCGGATTTTGGGCTTGGATTCCATCTGGACCCAGTTGTCCCTTGAGCCAAGGTCAAGCTCGAGCGTGTCCTCTATTGAAATGACGCGGTCGTCATAGCGCAAAAAGGCCGCAAGCGCATTCATCAGGGTTGTTTTGCCGCTTCCGGCCCCGCCGCTTATGATTATGTTCATCGGCTCTATGTTCAGGCCTTCCACTGTAAGCCAGAGGAAAGCCGCAACCTCGCTTGTAATGGAATTGTTTTTTATCAGCTCGACTATGGACAACGGCATTTTGTTGAATTTCCTGATTGTGACAGTAAGGCCGAAAGGCGTGATATTGGAAAACGTGGCGTTTGCCCTGCTCCCGTCAGGCATCCTTGCATCAAGCAGGGGATTGGCTTCGTCGAATTTTTTGCCAACCGTGAGCGCGATTTTTGCCGCGAGCTTCAGGAGCGTCCTTTCATTGTCGAAAACAATGTTTGTCTTGCACATGCCGTGCCTTTTATGGAAAACAAAAACCGGGGTTTTGGCGCCGTTAATCATTATTTCCTCAAGCGATTCGTCCATGATGACCGGGAAGATTTTAGAGTAACCTATGGAACTGTTCAGGATATAGTCTGCGACCTCCTCCCGCTTTGTGATTTTTGGCAAATATTTCTTGAACAATTCGGCTATTTTGTCCCGTAATTCAGTGTAAACCTGCGTTGACGGAAACTTCACCATCAACTCGTTTATTTCGATTGTCTGGATTATTTCGGTATTGAAATGGTTTACGAATTCCACTGCCTTGTCTATCGACACTGCCTCCCTTATCTCGTCAAGGGAATAAGTGCGGTTTATCGAGCTTATGAGCAGTTCCGCTATCTTTTTCTGGGCAGGCGGGAAGTCTGATTCGCTGACCTCGTAAAGCTTGTAGGGAAAGCCGTCGAATACCTGGATATTGCCGTAGGATTCCAGCAATTTTCCCTTTATTTCCGTCAGATTGGTTTTATACAATCAAAACACCCGAAAAGACAAATTATATAAACAAGAAGTAATTATTAATGTTTTTGCCTTTATAGGTTTTTGGTGGTTTGGATAAGGAAAATATTCGAGGAAGTGCTGGCAAAGGTAACCCCGACAGAAAAAGAACTGGAAATGGAGCAACAGACAGCGGAAAGCATAATGGCAAAAATCAGGGGCTTCAAGGGAAAGCATGTCGGTGTCACTCTGGCAGGCTCGATTGCAAGGAACACGCATTTGCGCAACGACAGGGACATAGACATCTTTGTATTGTTCCCTGAAAAAATGCCGCGCAAGGAATTCGAAAAAGAAGGCCTTGCAATCGGCAAAAAAGCCTTCAAAGGCCACAAATACTGGCTCGAATACAGTGAACATCCCTACACGCGCGGGGTCATAAACGGCTTCGAAATAGAGGTCGTGCCGTCCTATGATGTGAAAAAGGCAGGCAGCCTGAAAAGCGCAGTGGACCGCTCGCCGTTCCATAATCGGTTCCTGCTC
The DNA here is from genome assembly GCA_026396995.1 of Candidatus Iainarchaeum sp. GTDB lineage: Archaea > Iainarchaeota > Iainarchaeia > Iainarchaeales > DTGL01 > JAPLVS01. The sequence goes on along the minus strand of JAPLVS010000060.1, from coordinate 45,840 downwards.
AAAACGCTCACAAGCGAAATGCGCTCCGAAGTAAGGCTGTTGAAGGCATTCTTGAAAGGCATAGATTGCTATGGCGCGAAAATAGAGAAAGAGGGCTTTTCAGGATACCTTGCGGAAATCTTGGTCGTAAAATACGGCTCTTTCCAAAAAGTACTGGAAGAGGCAAGCAACTGGAAGCCAGGCATTGCGCTGTCCGTCGGCGAGGCTGTTGGCGAAAAAGCAGGGAAAAAATTCGATGCCCCGCTGGTTTTTTTGGACCCCACAGACAAGAACAGGAATGTTGCTGCGGCGCTCAGCATCGAGCAGTTCGCAAGGTTTGTTTCAGCAAGCCGCGCTTTTTTGGAATGCCCTGACAGAAAATTCTTTTATCCCTCGAAACCGGACCAGATTGCAAAAAACAGGATGGGAAAGCTCATCGGCATGGACCAGATGTTTGCGGTAAGGATGCCTTTCCCGAAAGAGGCATTGAGCGACGTGATTTGGGGCCAGATGAGGAAATTCAAAAAGCACCTGCACAGCGGCTTCGAATTGTACGGGTTCCTGCCGAGAAGGGTGGAATTGTTTGCGGAAGAAGGGAAAGGAATGGATTATTTTGTGGAACTGGAATCGCTTGAATTGAATCCCACAATCATTTTCACAGGGCCGCCGGCATGGGATGACAAGCACTCGAAAGCATTCATTGCAAAGCATTCCCACCCTCTTACAGGGCCGCGCATCGAAAAAGGCAGGTGGGTTGTCGAAGAGCCGAGAAAATTCATCAGCGCCATGACGCTCGCAAAGGTTTTGCAAGAAAAAATACTGGGCGCATGGGGCCACTATTTACTGGCATAAAACCGAAATCATTGTCTGGCGGAGCATCAAAGGCGGATAGGGCAAGATACAAAAGCCGGCTCGCAGAAGCAAAAAAGGGAAGAAGACCAGGGAAAAACCAGCCAACTGAGGGAATGGTATTGGGGGGCGAGGCACGAGTAAGGAAAACCCTGCCCAGAGGGTGGATGAACGCAATGAATTCGGCTGAGCAGACCGTTGCTGGAAAAAAGCCCGTTACGTTGCAAACAAACAGAGACGGCACCATTGTCACAGGGCAGTTCTTGACGGTTGCAGATAGGGGCCTGCACGCGACTGAAAGCCATCCATGCTTCAGTGTGACCTATTCAGGGCCTGGTGGCGAGACGCAAACTATACGTTATAGAAGCGATGGCAGGCCGTTTGCCGTACAAGTAAAAAAGCCGTAGTTCGGGCTAAGAAGAAAAAACCCGGCAAAAGCAGAGTACAATAGAAACTATCGACCCCGGAGTAAATTGAAATTTCGGTTTCAAATACTCCGTGGCCTTACGACCCCGGAGGGACTCGAACCCCCAATCGCCCGGTTGCTTCAAGCTTTTTTGGGAAACAAATTTCTTTTCCCAGGGCTTTTCTTCCTCAGCTCTTCTTTTCTTTCCCGAGGCTTTCTTTTCTTTTAAAGAAAAGAAAGGCTCTCCGAAGCCGGGTGCTCTGTCCGTTAAGCTACGGGGCCAACGCAGGCCTTGCCTGTTAGGCTCAAAAGGCTGCTGAATATTTTTAGTCTTTCATGCTGTTTTTTTTATGAAAGCTGGCTGATATTCAGCACCCTTTTAAAAGCTTGCGTTAAAGGATTATTAGTGCTTATTAGTTTAATAGGTTTAATTTTGTTGTTTTTGGGGTGAGTTTTTTGAAGAAATGCGGTTCCTGCAATAAGGCGATTGTTTCGGAGTACGTGGAATTCAAATGCCCGAAATGCCTTAACGCCAAAATCATAAGATGCAATATCTGCAGAAGCTCGAGCAGGCCTTACACGTGCCCTGAATGCGGCTTCACAGGGCCTTGAAAAAGGCGCGGTTTAGGTGAAAAAATGGGCGAATCAATGGTCATATTGAAAATAATGCCTGAAGAGCCTGGCCTCGAGGACAAGGTAATAGAGCAATTGAAGAAACTTAAGGCAGGCAAGCTCCAGGATTCGAAGAAAGAGCCATTGGCTTTCGGCATGTTCATCATAATGGCCGGCATCGTGATTCCCAACACAAAGGAAGGCGAGGTTGCCGCGCTGGAAGCAGAAGTGAAGGCAGTCAAGGGCGTTGAAAGCGTTACGGTGGAAGGCGAAACACTTCTTTAAACCTTTTTCTTTTTAATTGGTTTAGCGCTAATTTTATTATGCCAAAACCTGCCCCTAGGAGAAACCAAGCAGCAGCTGCAAAAAGGCTTAGGGCTGCAGTTAAAATCCTGGAAGCCGAAAGGAACTCTGCTGTAAAATCTAGAAGGGCTAAGGCTGCCGAGGCTGCCTTGGGCGCCAGGCTTCTTGAGTTAAAGAAAGTCCGCTTGACATTGAAAAAGAGTTTGCCCAAACACGTGGAAGGCGCGGGAGAATACTGAAATTGATTCGCCGGAACGAGGACAAGCACACTGTAGAGGTATTTGAGGACCCGCCCGAACCAAGAAAATCCGGCGTGGCAACAGTCTCTGTCATTTTACCTAGCAACTGGGAACGCAAGCGCGTCTACAGGAAGCCGCTTACCTCTCTTGCAAAAAAAGAAATCGAGCTTGGGAGAAAACTTTTCAGGCTTTATCAAAGGGACAGGGCATTGCACCATATAATCCCAAAAGCAGAAAGGCTCTTGGAAGACATAAGGGAAGAGAAAGCAGGCGTTTGGTCGAGAAAGCCGGCGAATAAAGGCAGGTTTTCTTTTTAATCATTTTATCCCTAATTCTTCTGCATGATTCGCAGAGTTATCTTGGAAAACTGGCGCTCGCACAAGCATACTGACCTTGAATTCGGGCCTGGCACTAACGTGCTGGTCGGCCAGATGGGTTCAGGGAAAAGCAGTGTTATGAGCGCAATCTGTTTCGGGCTGTTCGGAACGTTCCCTGAAGCGCAGAGAAGGGAAACAAAAATCGAGGAAGCCATAATGGACAGGCCCTCGAAAATGGACGAAGCCTGCGTGGCGCTCGAATTCGATTATAGGGGCAAAAACTACAAAGTGGAGCGCAGGATTTACAGGAACGAAAAAACCAGCACCGCAAAACTTTATGAAAACGGCGCATTCCTTGCAGGGCCGAAGGTAAGCGAAGTCAACGAGCGCATCGAGAAGGTCTTGGAGACAAACTACGAATTGTTCTCGCGCGCTGTTTACTCCGAACAAAACCAGATGGATTTTTTCATCAGGATGAATGCAGGGGAAAGAAAGCAGAAATTCGACGAACTGCTTGGGCTGGACAGGTATGAAAAGGTCAGGAAGAATGCTGTGAATGTCGCGAACACCTTGAAGAAAGTTGCAGAGGAAAAGAAAAAATTCCTTGAAGAGCAGGGCAAAGGCGCAGGCAAAAGCGAACTGGACGCAATCGGCGCCGAGATAAGAGAGGCAGAGGAAAGAATAAAGGTGAGGCTTGAGGAAAAAGGCAGGGTTGAAAAGGAACTGGCTGAAATGGAAAAAGCCGCGAAGGCGTTCTCTGAAAAAAAGAAAAAATTCCGCTCCCTGAATGAAAAAACCATTTCCCTGAAGCAGGAAGTCGAATCCATTGAAAGGGAACTGAAAAGAATTGAAAAGGACACAGGCGTTTCGCTCGACGGAGTGAAAGAAGGCGAATTGAAGGGAAAGCCTGAGGAAATAAGGGCGAAAGTGAAACAGCTCAAGGAACAGGAAAGGGAAGCCGGAAAGCTGGAAGCGGAGATAGGGGCACTTAAGGCGAAAAAGGATGTATTGGAAGAGGAAAATTCGGCCGCAGTGAAAAGCCTGCCTGAAAAGATTGCGTGCAAGGAGGATTTGCTGAAAGAACTGCCGGAATTGGGCAAAAAAAAGGAAGCGCTGGAAAAAAAGGAAAAGGAAAAAAAGCATGGGCTTGCGGAAATCGAAAAGCAGGAAAAGGAATTGGGCGAGGAAGTCGGCATTCTTGAAAGCAATCAAAGCGACGGGCTGGAAAACCTTGAAAAAATAAAATCGGATGAAGCGGAATGCCCGCTGTGCAAGAGGCCGCTTTCAGGCGAAGCAAGGCAGGATCTTATTGAAAGGACTGAGGCACTGCTTGAAGGTCTGGGCGCCGACAGGAAAACATTGCACGAAAAAATCCACTCCCTGAAGGCGGAAAGGAAGAAGGCCGAGGAAGAACTGGAAAAAGCCGGAGAGGAATTGAAATCGCTGGCAGAACTCCATTCTTTCCTTGAAAGCCTGCGCAGGCCGCTGGAAAGGCTCAGGGAAAACACTGAAAGGCTAAGCGCAATCGATGCGCAATTGCTGGTTTTCGAAAAGAAATGGAAAGGCCTCAAGGCCGAGCGCGTTGAAGAAGAGCTCGAGCAGTGCGCTGAAAAGCTTGAAAAAGTGGAAAAAATAATCGAGGGCATTGAAAGGAAAAAAGAGCGCACTGCGAAAAGCGCCGAACTCAATGATGCGGAAAAAGCTTTGCTTGAATTGGGCTTTGACGAGGCAAAGGCAATGGAAACCGAAAGGAAGCTGGGTGAAAAATTCAGGGGGCTCGAATCTTTCGGCATGGAAGTGAAAGGGTTAAGGGAACTTGCCGAAGAGAAGAAAAAGCGCGAAAGCGAAATAAGGGCAAAAATAGGGCTTGTTGAAAGCGCAAGGAAAAGTTTGGATGGGACCGAGTTCGGGATATCGAAACTGGCTGTTTTTGTGAACGCATTGAAGGCAGCGCAGGCGGAATTGAGGGAATCATTGGTGGAAACAGTCAACGAGGCGATGGATATTGTCTGGAAAAGGGTTTACCCTTACGGCGACTATGTCAGCGCAAAAATGGAAATCAATGAAGGCGATTACGAATTGAAGGTGCTTGCAAGGAACGGCAAATGGGAAAAAATAGAAGGAATTCTTTCCGGGGGGGAAAGGAGCTCTGTGGCGCTCACTTTAAGGATTGCTTTTTCGCTTGTGCTTGCAAGGAACCTCGGCATTCTAATCCTTGACGAGCCGACCCATAACCTTGATGAAAACGCTGTTTCAAAGCTTGCGGAAATGATGCACGGCCGGATCGAAGGATTGGTGGAGCAGGTGTTTCTCATCACGCACAGCAAGGAAATGGAAAAGGCGGCAAGCGCTTCCCTTTACCTGCTGGAACGGAACAAGGAAGAGGAAGGCATTACAAGGGCCGAACTCCTCGAGCCGCTGCAACAATAAGGCGTTGGAATAGAATTAAAGAAGCGGATTTTTTATGCCGCAACTGCCGGTGCCTTTCTTGTGAGGAAGCCTGCCATCAGGTTGATGTCTGTCCTTGAGAAAGGCATGCTGAGGCTTTTCAGGAAAGCCTTGTTTTTTGAAAAGTCTTTTGTGAAACTTTCCGGATAGGCCTTCAAAAGCTTCAGGCAGCGCTGCTTGATGATCCTTGGAACTGCTTTGCCCATAAAATCACTCCATTCCTACCTTTTCAATGGTTCCGTCAGTGTGGCGCCTCAATACAGCCATCGGGAGCACTTTTTCGGACATTTCCCTTTTCGCAATAAGGTAGGAAGTGTCTTCTTCCGCCGGCTTGATTAAAGGCGGGGCTCCGAAAGAGAGCTGCAATGCCCTCGCGCTGATGAGGCGTGTTACCTCGAATCTTGTCAGTTTGGCCATACTAATCCCATGACGAGTGTAGTGCTAAAAAAAGACTGTATGAAATTTTCATTGGAAAGGATTAAAAACCATTCCTCGTGAGGGGAAATCTAGAAAACCGAGGGAAGCGACATTCCTGTGTCCTTTGACACCACCGCGAGGTCTGTGAAAATCTCCATGTGCTTGACAAAGGCGCGCCCTGAAATAAGGTAAATCGGCTCTGAATTCCTTTCCTCGAGCATTTCATTGTAGCCGGAAAGAAGCCCTGAACTGAATGCCTGCACGTTTTCCGAAAAATCCTTTTGGCCTGAAAAAGAGCCTGTCCCAAGGCATGAAAAAACCGATTCAAGGAGGCAGGAGCATGCCTGCAGGAATTCCTCAAGCGATGTTTTTTCAGGGCTTGAAAAAACAGGGTTGAATGCGTTGAGGCCTTTTTCCGCAATGTCCTTTTTTTCAAGCGCAGCCATCCTTTCCTTGAGCGCACTTTCAAGCGAAAGCAGGCCTGAAATGCCTGCAGCCACAAAAGAAGGCTTTTTCCTGCAATGCCACCTGAGTTCCTTTTCAGCCACGATTCTTGCTGCACCGCCGCCTTCAAGCCGCAGAGCATCAGCCAGCGGGACAACGGCTTTTTTCCCGCAATAAAAAGGCCCGACAGGCATTCCCTCAAGGCAGAATTCCTTTTTCCTTGCCAGCCTTGCGCTTTTGCCAGGATTTTGTTCGTGGAACTGCCTTGCAAAAAGCGGGATGCATGAATCAAAATAATAGCCGTTTTCAAGGAATTCGACTTCGACAGCCGAATTTGGGAGAACATTCCCGGAATGCAGCGATTCTGGCCTGCAGCAACCGCAGTTAATGGAGTCGGCGCCGAGGTTTGATTCCGCGATTTTTTCAAGGATTGCCCTTGAAAAATCAAGCTCGATAAGGTCATGAAACCCGCTTTTGCAGGAATCCTTTGCCTGCTTTGGGGTTTTCCCCGAAGGCATCAGCGAAAAATTGGCGAATGCGGCGTTTTCCAAAAAAGCCATCCCTGTTTCCTGCCCGGCAGGAATTTTTTTGCACTGCAAAAGCAAAAGGTTTGAAAGGAACGCATCTTTCTGTTTTATGTTTTCAGGAAAGCAAGGCGAATTTACTGAGTCCTCGGCAAAGCCTTTTTTTTCAACTGCAGGGCCGCCCTGCCTGCCTTCCCTGATTTCGAATTTGTCGAAATAGCCCCAGTCCCGCGAAAGCAAAAACTGCCTTTCAGGTTCGGGTAGCGGAACGAAAGCGTTGAAGGAAACTGACAAAAGGGAATGCAGCAGTTCCAAGCCAGAAAAAGATTTTGAATTTGCGCAAATCCCCTTTTCAGTTTCCCTGAAAATCAGCCCTTGCGGTGAAACCGATGCAAGGAATTGTTTGAAATCGTGATTATGCGGGAGCCTTAATTCAGGTAGGAAACCGAATTCGGCTTCTGTTTCTTTTCCGTCGCAATCCAGGGATTTGAAGGAGGCAATTATTTTGCCTTCGCCTTCAAGGTACCTTACGGTATCCAAATATGCTGTGCCGAGAGTCATGCAAAAATAGGCGCTTTCCTGCCTTAAAAAGCACGCGAGGGAGTTCGCTTCCCCTGAACAGTGAAAAAGAAATCATTCGGGAACAAGCCGCTTCACAAAAACGCTTCTGTTTCCTCGTCGCTCTTTTTCTTGGAGGACTCGAATTCGACTGCCGCATCCTCCAATGAAATTTCGTGCTTTGATGGCAGGGATTTCCTCTCGCGGACTTTGAAGAAAAGCGGGTAATTCACGGCTTCCCCTATTACAAGTGCCTCGCCGACCTGCAGTGAAGTAATCATTTCGAGCGAGCGCTGGTCGATTGCTTCGGCGGATTCCGCGATGTGCTTGAGGTCATAGGGATTTGTTATGCGCAGGATTATTTTTGTGTTGCATTGCGAGAGTGCCGTGGTGTCCAACTGCACAGGCCTTTGCGACACAAGGCATATGGAAGCGCCGAATTTCCTTCCCTCACGGGCAATAGTGCGGATTATGCCCCTGGAAACAGCCTGCTCTTCCGAAACCCTCTCAGGACAATTGCCAGTGATAAAGGCTTTCCCATTTCTGCGGGCAACAAATGCCCCGTTTTGGATTGTTATGTCCCATGTTTTTCCAGAGAAATTCTCTTCTTTTGTCTTCCTGACAAAAGCATGCTTCCTCTTAAAAGAAACCAATACTTTTGTCTGTTTGTTTGACGGAACATGTTTAATAACTGCTGAGAAGCCCAAACGGACGCATAATTCTTGGAAGTCATCGGCCAGTTTGGCATCATAGCCGGCATAAAAAATAACATATTTGTGCTTATTCTTACTGTATTGTATTGACCCGTCGCCTTGAACAAGCGCATCAAATAAAATTTTCAATTGCGGCTGTGAGGCGTTTTCTAAAAATTTTCTTGGAATCCGATGCGGGATGTTTCCCAGCCACGCTTTAATCTCTTTTGTTGCCTCAGCTCCGAGATAAAATGTAAACTCTTCCGAACGGGCAATTCTTTTGGCTCCGCCATCAAAGCAGGAGGTTCTTTTTCGGGAATGCACTTTTGCTTCCGGGAACCTGCGTGGAACGACATCCATAATTTCATCGAGTATTTTGCCCTTTGCTTTTGACTGAGAAATTTCATAATAGGACTGTTTTCCGCCGTGGTAAGAGTGCAGATTTCCGTCACTGATTATCCAGCCAATTACTTTGACCAAATCCGAGTCTATTTTGCATTCGGATTCGGAATCTAACCCGGCTGCTACCGGGATCCTCGCTCCACTTGGCAAATTTTTTGCCGGTACAAACCGGGATTTGGACCATTTCCATTTTCGGTCTGCGCCGGTGGTTCTGACATTGCATAAAACACGGTGGTCATCACTGACCAGCGAATCAATGCTATCTTCATTAAAGAGCCTTACTAATTTGCCCTCATGCGGCCTAACAATTATTCTCTTTATTGGATTAATCTCCAATTTGTTTGTTTCTTTATTATAAGAAAAAGCCAAATCGCCAATCCCTACTTCAATGTATTTTTTCCATCCCCCGGCCGTCAGAATCTCGGTATCCTCACTCAAACAAAACTGGTGCGCTTCCTCCATCACAAGCAAAAAAGGAGGGATTGTTTTTTTGCGCCTTTCACTGAAAAGCTTGTTTGCGAAATGGCTCACAATGACCTGCTTTTTCTTGATGTCGATAATATCGGATAGGTCGATTATTGTAAGGAAGCCAGGCCTCACGACATCGCGCGCGCTCGGCGAATCTATTTTTGCAAACAAGTGCATCTGCTCCAGTTCGGCAATCCAGCCCAGCAGCGGGCCTTTAGTGTTTTCCTTTATCTCGGCATCCTGCAGTATTTCTTTTTTCACGCTGTCGAAATCGAAGGGGCCCAAACCTGATTTCATTTCGGAATTGAGCTTGATGAGGATTTTTTTCAAATCCCTCTTTTGCGGTCCGCTTAAACCCGTTATGATTCCGGCAAGCATTCCAACACTAAGGGAGGGCACTGCAATGCGCACATTCCTGCCTTTAACCAGGAGCGTGCGGTCGCTGTAATCGCTGTGCTCCTTGTCTTTCACAGGTTCGGCAAAGGAAGAGTATTCGCCGTGCGGGTCAAGGACAACGCAGGCAATCCTGCCGTTCTCTTTTTTCCTGTCCAGAAGCTCTTCGAACAAAACCGAGGTGAAATAGGATTTTCCTGCGCCGGAAATGCTCAGGATGGCAAGGTGCTTTTTGAGGAGTTTTGTCATGTTGATTTTCACATCAAGGTCGTGGAATTCGACCTTGCCCAAATTCATCCCTTTCTCTTCGTCGAACTTGAAGAAGTTTTTGAGGGTTTCCGCTTTCGCAAGCCTCACTTTTGCCCCAGGCGACGGCGGAAAGCTTGATCTTGAAACGCGGCCTTTATTGAAAACGCCCAGTGGCCTTGTGTTCGCAATCAGGTATTCCCATTCGCTTGTTGGAAATTGTTCAAAGAGCGCAGAGCCGCGCGCCTCGAATTCTTTTACAGAATCAGCGCGCTCGAAATAACGGTTTGTTTTCACGACATTTGTGATAAGCGCAACTATGGTGCCTTCGGAATAATCAACCTCGACGAACTGGCCCCTGTGAACGTTCCCGCTTGTAACGACGAAATTCATTTCGCTCGGCGAAGGCGAGGTGAAGGTCGAAATCACTGTGCCCAAAAAATCTTCCATCCAAATCACTTCTCCTAAACATTAAATTTTGACAGTTTTTAATTTTGCTCTTTTCCTTTCAGCATAAACTTTTTCAATTTCACGGGCGAGCGCCTCATTCGCTTCACATTTCGAAACGATTTCAACCGAAGTTTTTCTGGATTTTTTCATTCGCTATCACTTGTAAACTATCTTCAAAACGGCCTTTTCTCCCTTCTCAGCGAGAGCCTTTTGCTGCCGCCTATCCTGTCAAATATCTTGTCGCAAATTATTTTAATCTCCTCTTCCCTCAGGCGCGAGCGCAAATCCGCCTCTATGAGGACCGCAGGGTAAGAATATTCGCGGTGGAGCCTGCTTTGCGCGAAAACAATCGACGCAATCCTGTCTATTTCCTGTTTTCCCTGGCTTTTCTTGAGCAAAAACTCAGTGCGCAGCGGCCTGTCAAGCGCCGAGGGCTTGATGTAAAAGGCGTGCACCATTTCCGCAAACCCTTTCGAAAAATCCTGCAGCACAGGGTGCTCTTTCACGTTTTCCGCATAAGGGAAAGCGAAAGAGCGCTCGCCTTCGGCAAGAAGCGAATCAAGGAGAACAACGTCAAAGCATTCGTTGAGTTCCTCGAATTCTTTTTTGCCGATTATTTTTTCGGCGATGTCCTTGAACCTTGTGCCGCGCGAGTCCTCCACACAGCCTATAATCGTGCAGTTTTTTTCCTCGGCCTTCGAAAAAAGCGATTCGAATTTTTCAATGACTTCCTTGTAGAAGGGCTGCATTTTTGAATTCGACCTTGGCTTGTCCGCGTGCTGCGGAACAATTGAACCGTCGAGAAAGCAATAGTCCGGGGAAAATTTTCCGATTATTTCTTCGGCAAGCCCTATTTCTTTAGCCAGCCTTTGCAGGCTTTTGTTTGTCGAAACATCCTCTATCTGGAGTGCCCTGTTCGAAATCAACGGTTCCGGAAAAGAATAATAGTTCGGGTGATATGCCGCCTTGGCAAGCTTTCCTTTTTTGTAATCGAAGACAACGCCCCTTGCCCTTATCAGGACAAGGTCCAAGGACAGGAAATCCTGGCCCACAAAGCCTGAATCGACGGCACCAAGCCTTCCATTCAGTTCTGCGCATTCGGCTTTTTCAACCATCATTTCCAATGGATTCATTTTTGTTTTCACAAAAGGCCTTATTTTTTGCACCAGCTTCTGCCTTTTTTCCTCGGCCTTAAGGATGCTTTCAGCTGCCTGCGAAATGAAATCTTTTGGAGGCATGCACTAAAATAGGGGAAAAGTGCTTAAATGCCTTTTCGGGAGCTCGCTTCCGCTGAACCTTTCACACTTTGCCATTTCAGTCCTTTGCAATGCCGATGACGACTTTGCCGCTTGAGGTGCCCTGGTTGGTTATCAGAAGGGAATGCGAGCCAGGGCCGAGATGGAAGGAACCATTGATGTCCACATTGCTGTCATAATAGTCTAAGCCGAGGGTGAGAATGTAAAGGGCGCTGGTTGCAACGCCGAAAGCAGGGTTCACCCTGTCCAGGAACTCGCCGTTCCTCACATATTCCTTTTTGTCCTCGAAACCGGTATAATTGCCTGAAGTGTACGCGAGATAGAATTCTTCGTCAACGCCGGCCCTGTGCGCCTGCTGCAGGTAAATATTGAAAGTGGAGGAATACACGTTGGTTATATCCATCAGGTAAGTGGAACCTGTGCTGACAAGCCCTATTGCAAGGCCATTGCGCGAGAATGCCGCGTAATCGAAGGTTGTGCCCTGCGTAAGCGTCTGCGAAACAGTATTCTGCATGGCCTGGTCTGAAACAAAGCCTGGAATATGGACTGTGCTGTCCCACCAGTTACCGTCGAACCTTAAGCCGAAATTGAAGGAATGCCCTGTAAGGAGAAGCGAAGCATAAGTTGTCCTTATTGTGCCGGCATTGCCTGCCGCATCAACAGAATAATATTCTATTTTATGGTTGCCATCCCCGTTTACTGCCACGGCGCTCGACTGTTTCCACGAACCTGAATCAGTCCTGTATTCCGAATAAGAGCACCCGCTTGCCTGGATGCCGGAAATATATGAAGTGTCATTGCAGGTGAGCGTTACAGTGAAAGCCGAACTCTGTGCTGCCGAAGGCGCATTATCTGTTGTGCCAGGGGCATTGTTGTCAACTGCAAAACTCGTGGTGCTGGACTCGGTTGCGTTCGCATCTGTCGGGTCCCAGACATTCAGGTCCAAAAAATAATTGCCATCGGCAATCCTGTTAAGGTCAGTGCCCTGCACCATCGTATAGCGCCTTTTGATTTCCGCTGCGCCAAGCAGTTTATCGTAAACGCGCAATTCGTCGATTGAGCCGTTCATCACATTCGAAACCGCGCCATAAGAGCGCACGCCGATTTTGAGGTCTGCATTTGTGTCGATATTGCCGGATTTTGATGAAATGCTTACTGCACTGCCGTCAGCAGCACCATCAAGGTATAGTTGCGCATTAGCACTCCTGTCGAATTCGACCGCAATATAATGCCAGCCTGTGTCTGCAACTGTGCCTGTTGAAGTGATTGTGGCACATGAGCCGTTGCATATTTGCGCCTCAACCTGATTTGAGGAATTGAATTGCAGCAAATAGCCATTGGTGTCGCTGTTGCGCTTGTCGACAAGCACGTGGGTTGCACCGGTGGCAGAGCGCGCTGCCCACAATTCTATAGTGAAATCGCTTGTGCGCAGGTCGAGCCTGCTGGCGTCAGGCACTGTGATGTAATCGTCCACTCCGTCGAATTTCATTGCCCTGTTGATTTTGCCTGCGACAACGCCGCTTGAAGAGGTCTTGTCGAAGGTTGTGGCAGAACCATTGTTTGCCAAGGGCGAGAAATCGCGGAAAGAATAGGTGTCCAGGGGCATGAAAAGCACAAGGTTTGCGTCTTTTGCTGAAACTCCCGGCCTGTATAGGTTCCAGTCGTAGGTGCAGTTTGTGTTTGTGAGGAAAATTGTGCTGCCGCAGGAAAGGCCTGCATAATTCGGATAATCGTTTAGGTTGAGGTCTGCAATGAAGTTGTTGAAGTCGTTTTTTGTTGTGGAATAGTAAAGAGTTGCATACAAATCCTGGTTGTCTGCATCGCTCACATTAAAATCCACGGAGTAAGTGCTCCCGATTGCCTGGCTGCCGTTGGGCTGGTTAAGGATGGCCGAGGGGGCTGCAGCCATGGCTGTTGCAAAAACAAAGGCAAGGGACAATGCCAAAAGCAAAAAGCGCGCTTTCATTCAATTCAATAACGCATTATTTCAATAAAAACATTCCGCAGGGGGAGGCGCAAAATTGCCGGAAAACCTGGAAAATCCGCGTTTTATGGCACGGAGAACATAAAAGAAAGCATTATAAAGAACTTAAGCCATAATTTATGTGTTAAATCCAAAGGTGATATGCTCTATGAAAAACCAAAAAGGTGTTAGTCCGTTAATCGCAACAGTTTTGCTTTTATTAGTCTGCATGGCTGTCGGAGTCATAATCTGGCAGTGGGTGACAAGTTTCCAGGGAAACGTGCAGACAGAAAGCACTAAAACCCAGCAGAAGATGACCGGTTGTGCCGATGTGAGCCTGACAGCAGACCTGACAGACATCAAGCCGACATGGTACAGCGCACTCAAGGCCACAAAAGTGCTGGTGAAAAACGGCAGCGGCAGGGATCTGAACACTTTCAAGGTATATTCATACTACTCTGACGGAAATTCCGACGTTAACTCGGTAAGCCTTAACATTACCGGGGGCGGCCAGGCAGTCGCTTGGACGCAGGGCGGAGCAGGCACAGGCGGAACAAAGCCAACCAGGGTTATCGTCGAATCGACAGAGTGCGGCATAAAACTGGAAGTGCCTGGCACAAGCATCCAGTCAGGTTAAAGCGAATAATTTCCAGAAAAGAAGGGTTTTCACCCTTCTTTCTATTTTTATTTTTTTATCACTGGTGCAGCCCGAAGGCCGCACAATACAGAAAGATATTTAAACCAGTTAAACGCTATTTTATCTGCTTAAAGCAAAAGGTGGAAAAGGATGGGAAATCAGAGGGGAGTAACGCCGTTAATTGCTGAAATCCTTCTGGTGCTTGTGGCAATCGGGATAGGCTCCTTGTTTATGGGCTGGATTTACAGCTATTACAACGACCAGCTAAGTTCCCAGAAAGAGCTGTCAGACATGCAGATAAAATGCGACAAGGCCGGCTTCACAATTGTTTCCTGCGCTTTCGACCAGGGTGACACGAACGTTGCCACAATACAGCTGGAAAACACGGATTACGTGGACCTGAATTCGTTTACAGTCGCAGTGAAATACAACAGCGGCAATTCCGACATCAATATCTGCCAGGTAAACCTCGAGGAAGGCTCTTACGGGAACGTTTATGTCCGGCTTGATGCCGGGGAAAGCCCGGCCGAAATAAAGGTCACTTCAAGGGACTGCAAGGACATTTCGGACACGACAACCGATTGCAGCTGAAAAGAAAGGTTTTATATGGTAAAACTCACCCCTGTCGGGAAAATCACTTTGGCAGTAATCGCACTGCTGTTATTCTACTTTTTGGTTTTTCCTGCACTGCAGGGCCTGCTGCCCGGCGACAAAACAGAGAGGAAAAGGGAAATAAAGATAGTTGCATTCCTGAAAACATTTGACGGTGATTCGGCCAAACTGCAGGAAACCCTGCGCGAGGTTGCCGAGGATGAAAACCTTTCCAAAATTGCAAAAATCACAATCGTGAACGTCGAATCCGAGCCAGGCAAGATGGAGCAGAACAACGTCAGCGCCGGGGAAGTGCCCTGCTTTATCCTCGGCAACGAAAAATTCACAGGCCTTTATTCCCTTGAATGGTTCAGGCAGAAGATAACCGCGGTTGCGGAAGAGGCTTCCGGAACAAGCCAATAGGCTGGTTCAGGCGCGCCTTGAAGAACGCTGTTTACGCCCCTTTCTATATATTAATAAAGTTTTTAAAGTGGGGAACAATACTCATATAGATGGGAATGGAAAAGGACTGGCTTTGGGTTGCAGCGGCAATCCTGGTGCTTGCGGTTTTGAAGGGCGCCTTTGCAAGCGTTTCGATTGCGGATTTCAATATCCAGAAGGGTGTGCCTGACACTAATTCCGCACAGGTGATATTGTATATTTCAGCCACAGACGGCAACAGGATGAACTTTTCATGCGATAATTCCACTTATTACGGCTGGGCAGATTATGCAACAACCTATTCCTTCAACCTGAACACAGGGGCAGGCTGCACTTCCGGGGACGGCACGAAAACAGTGTACCTGAAGGTGCAGGACGTGAATTCAAATCAGGCCACTGCAAGCGACACAATAAACCTTGACACCAACGGGCCGGTGATAAGTTATGCCTGGCATGACGCGAATTCAAGCGACGGCAATTCCATGCTGAACAGCACAAAATCGCTGATAATAAGGGTTTCAGGCGAAAAAGACGTCAATACTTTTGCATCAATCGGCACGATAGCCGACCTTAATCTGTACGATGACGGGGCGCACAGCGACATCGATTCAAACGACGGGATTTACGGTGCAAGCTTCAGCGTCAGCACTTTCGGGAAAAGCGTTTCCTGCATGGCCTATGTGGTTGGAAAGCAGGTCGACAGGGTGGGAAACAGCAGCACAAAAAATTCGTTCACGCAATTGTGCATTGACGTCAATGCGCCCACTTACTCAAGCGAAAGCCCGAAAAACTATGTGAACACCCGCACCCCGGACATAAACGTAAGGCTTTTGGACGCAGAATCAGGCGTAAAGCAGAGCTCTATTCTCTTGTGGGTGAACAGCGTTCCTGTCCCTGATGCAAACATCACAAAAACCCCGGTTTCGACAGGTTACCTTATGGCCTATGCGCCGGACAGCAATCTTTCAGGCACAACAATCCCTGTCAGCGTTTATTTCGACGACAATGCCGGAAACCATTACGACCTCAACTGGTCTTTTGTGATAGATGAGAACGCTCCGAGCGCGGTTTCAGACCTGAATGTGCGGATCGTGTCAGGCGACAATGACCTGAATGCCTCGTGGAGCACTCCGTCAGACACAGGCGGCAGCGGCCTGTCCGGTTTCACTCTTTACAGGTACACGCAGGCAATCACCGCCTCGAACATTTCAAGCGCCACTGTTGTTTCTTCGGCTATAGGCAGTTCCAGGAGGAGCTATGTTGACGCGATGAGCACTGCAAGCGAGGACATCACATATTATTACGTGATAAGGGCGGTTGACGGTGCAGGGAATATTTCCGCAATATCAAATTCCGCAAGCGCGACTGTGCCTGACTTCAACGCCCCTACCGACATCAATTTCGACATGCCTTGGTACACGAATTCAAATTATCCCGACATAAACATTTACGGCACCGATGTCTACAGCGTCAGGCTGAGCTGCAACGATTCCAATTATTCGAATTCCTTTTCGGCTTTCCCGGTGCAGACCTTTTCAATTTCTTCAGGCAGCGGCTGCACAAGCGCTGACGGGAACAGGACAATCTACGCAAAGGTTTTCGACAACCACGACAACAACGTGAAAGTGCAGCATGCCGTGTACCTTGACAGGACCGCGCCATCTGTGCCGTCTATCACCGACCTGAACCACACAGACGGCAACAATACCCTGAAATGGAGCGCTTCAACTGATGCGGGCAGCGGGATAAGCCGTTACAAGGTTTTTTATGGCGCCGAAAGCGGAATTACTGCCGCAAACTTTTATGCAACAGAATACGACACCAATTTTTTGCATGCTGTGAGCGGCAGGTCGAAGTATTGTTATAGGGTGCAGGCTTTGGACAATGCAGGCAACCTTTCAGATTTGAGCGTGGAAGAATGCCAGGTCAGCGATGCAAACGCGCCCTCGATAACCGTGACATTGTACGGCTACATTTACAGGGACGGCCAAAAATATTTTTCAGGCGGCGACCACAACATCCTGGTTGGCGCTGACTTCGGGCTCAACAGCGTTAAAGGCACAATACATTACACTGACGGCAATTCCTCTGCCTTTGAACTGCAGGGGGCAGGCAGCGCTTTTTCAGGCGTGTTTTCCCTCGGGCTTGCTGACGGGAATGCCCTGATGGATATAAACGCAACCGACAGCCTTGGCCTGGGTTCAAGCGAGGAAATTTCATTTTTCATAGATTCGACGCCTCCGGCCATAAGCGAACTTGCAGTGGTGCAGAAAAGCGAATCCCTGGCCGAAATAAGGGCGGTGGTTTCAAGCGATGCAGAAAGGCTTGAAATAACGCAGTGCAACGGCGAAAAATGCGGAATGCTGGCGCAATTCCTGGCAGAGGACCTGAATCAGGGCGTTGCGGAAATAGACTGGAACATTGAAAACAGGGAGGCAGGCGAAGCCAGGGTTACTGCGAAAGCGTTCGACGACCTGAACAATGCCGCTGAAAAAAGCGCAAGCCTTGTGCTTTTCAGCGGCATAACCGAAAAACTTGAAAGCATCGGTTCGATGGATGCTGCCCTGAAAGCCGCGCTTGGCGTTTTGGGCGGTTTCCTTGTTGAGCCAAGCGCAGAGATAAAGGCAAAGGCAGCCCAGGCAGGAGAGCACCTGGAAAACGCAAAAAAAGCACTGGAACAAGGCGACATTGCGGCAGTGCAAAGCGAAATCGCTTCTGCTTCAGGCCTTCTGAGCGAGATAGACCTGGCGCGCCCGAAAATTTCAGTGAAAAGCTCGCAGGCAATAGATTATGCAGCCGACAGGGACTCGCTTGAAACAGCGCTTTCCGAGTTTTTAAGCGGACAGGCGCTCGCAGAATCAAAAAACCTGTGGAGCCGCCTTGCGTTCAGGCGCGAAATCCTGTCCATTGAAGTGGCAGATGGGAATGCAACCGAACTACAGGTTCTAATAGTGCTGTCTGTAAAAAACACAGGCAGCACTGCAACCCAGCAATTCAATATTGTCGAGTTTGTCCCAAAACAGGTCGGCGAAAAAGCCTCGCTGCTTTCCTCCAACACGATTTTTGAAATAGCAAGCGAGGACCCGGTCGTGTCGTTTTTCATTTCAGAACTGCAGCCAGGCGAGGAAAAAACCATAAAATACAAGCCCAGAAAAGCCTTTACAAAAGAAGAGATTTCCGTGATTGAGGCAGGCGCCGCAGGCTCGTTTAAGATTCCTGTGCCGCTGCCTTCCGGCTATGATGCTTCAAGCGTTTCGTTTAGCGGAATCCAGGGCGGAATTCCAGTGCCGCTCATCCTTATCATAATTGCCGGCTTGGGCGCATACCTTTACTGGAGGCTGAAAAGGCTGTGAAAAATTTGGGGGAAAAGGATGATTAAGACGTATGAGGCCCTGCTGGCGACAGCAATGCTTCTCGGCACAATCGCGCTCATTTCATCGCCCTATTTTGTGCCTGAAGAAAAATACACCGGCCTGAGGGATGCCGGAGAGAACGCAGTCCTGTCCTTTTGCGAGGAGGAATCCTTCAGGAACCTTGCGGTCGCAGTGCATGACGACAATTCCCTTGCCTCCCTTAAAGCATACGTCGACGGGTATTTTGACCTCCCTTATTCCTTGAGGGTGTGCGATGCAAACAGCACAAGCAATTGCTGGGGCACAATTCCAAGCGACAAGGCATATTCGACTGTTTCCTATCTCTTTGACGGGAACATTTCAACGCATTCAATGAAAAAAATCCAGATTTTTGTCTGGGTTTTCAAGGTGGAATGATGGGCGGCTGGAAGGCGGGAAAAAAAACCTGGCCGGGAATCGGCAGGAAAGGCAACTGTGAAAGGGCGGCTTGGCCAAGGCAAAAGGTTGCCTGGAGAATCGGCGGCAAAGGGCAGGCATACCTGCTGGTTTCATTTATTCTCATAATGATAATTTCTGCTGTTGCGTTTGTGTCAAGAACAGAAACACACCAGAGGACAGAAGGCCACTTCCTGATGGAAAACATCAAAAGCGAGCTGCCGCTGTCTTATACCGCGGGCATTTACCAGGACGACCTTAACCGCATCCTCTCTGAAACAGGCGATGATTTCAACAGGTTCTCGATGGAAAAAGGCTATGCGTTCAAGTTTGTGTTTGCTGCATCATATACAAGGGGCGCTTCGGTGCATTATATTATCGGCAACTGGTGGGGCGAGGACTGCACATACTATAACACCAAGAAAGGCCCCCTGACAATCGCAAACGGCGAAACCGCAACGTTTCCCAGAGGATGGCTTAATAATGATTATTCCTTAATTATTTGTGGCCAGACCCTTGACCTGACCAAAGACTTTGATTACAGGGCCGAAATCCACAGGCAGGACGAAATCGTGGTGAGCGGATGAAAAAACAGGGGAAAAGGACTGACAGGAACACCACGTTCTCCCGCGGCGTGAGCCCCCTTATCAGCGCTGTCATTTCCATGCTGATAAGCATTGTTGTTGTTTCCATTGTCCTGCAGATAGGCGTTCCCTACCTTAACAGGCTGCAGGATTTGGGGGAGATAAAAAACCTTGAATCGACGCTCAAGGAAATGGACAAAACCATTTCGATTGTTTCTGCCGAAGGCACTGATTCGCAGAGGAAGATAAGCGTAAGCCTGGCCGAGGATTCGATGGACGTGAACGGCACTTCGGAAATGATTACGGTGAAAAAGGAAACCGACGCACAGGTCATGAACCCGAGGACCAGGCAAAGCCAGGGCAATTATTTTTTAGGCGTGAGCGTGGAAGTGGACGCATATGAAAGCACGCTCAATGATGTAAATGTCCTGGTCCTGGAAAACGAGCACATTTACCTTGCAATAAAAAAACTGGACTCGAACACGGCAATGAAGGCGCGCAACCTTGTCCAAAAAGTGAGGTTCAAGGATTCCTCGGCGGACCTGAACGCGCTTGTCGATTTTTACATGGACAGCCATGCTGGCGAGGACGCAAACATTGCCACCGCGTTCACGAAAAGCGGCTACAACCAGGGATGGGGCGAAATAAAGGCAAGCATTTACGGAACAGGGCACAGCTACAATGTGCATTTCAGGCTTGAAAGCGGTTCCGATTTCATAAGGGTTTGGGCGAGTGATGCTGTATGGAGCTGAATGCGTCTGAAAAACTGAAGGAATCGATAGGGGCGGCTGAAAAATGCATAAAAGAACTCGAGGAAATGCGCTCAATCTGCAAAAGCAGGAGTGCGCTGCGGGACAAAGCCGTGGATTCCGCAATGGGCGACGGCATTGAAGACGAAAAAGCAGGCAAGCAGGCGCTCGGCCTTGAAAAAGTCCTTGAAAGCATGCAGGAAAGGCTTGACAGGGATGTTATAGAACTCGGGAAAATAATTGGCGAGCTCAAGGAATCCTATAAAAAGAGGGCTGAAAGTTCAGGCATCGGAAGCCTGTCGGAGGCTGTGCCTGAATGACAATTGAGACCGCCGAAAGGCTTGAAGCCAGGCAGGAAATGCTTTCCGCTCTCAAGGGCCGCCTTTCAGGGCTTTTGTTCCTTGAAGATGCCCTCCAGGGAAAAGACTTCAAGCCGAAAAACCTGCTGCTGGCTCTGAGGGAAATGCAGAAAAAGGAGGCAGTCAGCAAGGAGGCGGCAGCCTGGCTTGCGGAAGAAATTTCCGGAAAAAAGCTCAGTTCAAGGGAAAAAACCGAAAAGGAATCTGTAAAAGAATTCGTGAAGGCATTCAATTTATACGGCAGGATTGCAGGGGATTTTTCTGTTGAAGCCGGCTTTATAGTGATTGCCGGGAGCCGCGGGGCAAAGGAAAAAATCGCAGGCGTTTTTTCCGGCGGCAAAGGCATTCCTGGGCCTGTGAAAGGCGGGCAGTCAGCAATCACCAGGGTCAGGTCTCTGTTTGTTGAAGGCAAGGCAGAGAAAGGCGAAATAGGCGAACTTGAGACCGAACCCGGCCAAAAGGCAAGAAAAGCGCCTGGGTTCGGCAGCGGAATCGCAAAAACAATTTCTTCAATGGCAAAAAGGACAGAGTCTGTAAGAAAGATGTTCGGCAGCAGAGGAATTCAGACAGGCGAAAAGATACAGGAAGTCTTTAAGGTGCCTATTTTTGCCACCGGTTCAGGCCTTGCTGAAAAGACCACAACCGAAGACTTCAGGAAGGTTGAACCCGGAGAAGACCAGCACGCTGAAACCATTCTCTCACTGAAAGAAACGCTTTTCGCCGAAGGCAAAAAAACCGAAGTCACACAGGACACAAAGGACCTCATAACCCTGATTCCGGGATACGCTTACGGCAAAATCATTTCTAGGGCGCAGGGCCAAAAAGTGTATTACATTATAGAACCGGACCTGAGCGATGAGGAACGTGATAAAATCACAAAAATAAAAAACGAGCTCATCGAAGTCATAACAATAGAGGAATTGAGCCGCGAAAAAATGTTTGAGAAAGTCGAAAGCATAATTTCAAAGCGCGGCTACACATTTTCAAGCCAGGGAAGGCATAAGCTCATGTATTACCTGTCAAGGGACCTGTTAGGCCTTGAAAGGATAGAGCCTTTGATGCACGATCCCCTCATAGAAGATATTGAATGCGACGGCACCGACATTCCGGTGTATGTCGTGCACCAAAAACAGGGCCATGTCGCCACAAACATTGTTTTCAAGAACATGGAAACGCTGGAAGATTTTATAATCAAGCTTGCGCAGCTCTCCAAAACATATGTTTCCTACGCCTCGCCGCTCGTTGACTCTGTCCTGCCTGACGGTTCAAGGATAAACGCGGTGCTCACAAAATCCGTTTCAACAAAAGGCCCCAGTTTTACCATCAGGCTTTTCCCTGAAAAGCCGCTGCCGCCAAGCCTGCTCGTCAGGAACGGCACAATGAGCGCAAGGATTGCGGCATACCTTTGGACAGTGATTGAATTCAGAAAATCCATTCTTATCACCGGGCCGACCGCAAGCGGAAAAACAACCATATTGAATGCTGTTTCAATGTTCATCCCCTACGGGAACAGGGTTGTTTCAATCGAAGACACAAGGGAACTGAACATCAAGCACGAGAACTGGCTGCCCCAGGTGGCAAGGCAGGGATTTGGGCCGCCTGATGCAACAGGAAAGCGCTTCGGTGAAGTCGACATGATGACGCTTATAATGGAATCCTTCAGGCAAAGGCCCGACTATCTAATTGTCGGTGAAGTAAGGGGAAAGGAAACATTCGTATTGTTCCAGGGAATGGCGTCAGGCCACTGCTCTATGGCCACACTGCACGCAAGGTCGGTTGATGATGTTGTCTCAAGGCTCACCACTCCCCCGATAAACCTTTACCCCTCGCTGCTCGAATCCGTTGATGTGATTTTAAATGTCGGCTTTATAGGCGAGCAGGAAATAAAAAGAAAGATAAGGACAATCGCGGAAGTGAAAAAATACAATGCGAAAGAACTGAGGCTCGAATACAACGATTTGCTTGAAAACACGGAATTGGAGGAAATAAAGGATTTGCATGGCGCAACCAAAAGCATTGCGGAATTTTTCCCGATAACCGGGAGAAGCTTTTTGCTGAAGCGGATAAGCAAGGAGCACGGCATTCCGCTCCTGGACCTGCAGAAAAAAATAGAACGGCGCACGGCTTTCATGAAAAAGCTCGCTGAAGAAAACGTTTCCGATTACACCGAGTTCTCGAAAAGGCTGGAGGAATTCAAGAATGCTGAAGGAAAAGCCTGACAATTCGGAAGGCAGGAGGGGCACAGGAATGCTGAAAGAAAAGCCCGGCTGCCCCGGAAGGCCGGAGGGACACAGGAATGCTTAAGGAAAGGCTTGAAGCGCTTGTCTTCAGGCTGGCCGAAAAAACCTTTTACAGGGCCACAAAAAACATAGAAATGGATTCGCTCAAAAAAAAGCTGGCGCTTGTCGATTACCCTTACAGCACAGGCCATTATTTTGCCTACTGGCTTACCATTGCAGCCATCACGGCAGTGCTCGGTTTTGTTGTTGCCATAGCTGTGTTCTTTTCAGGCACATTAGCGAATCCCATCGTTTTCATGGCGCCTTTTATCGCCGGAGCAGGAGTTGCAGCATTCTCTTTGGTCTGGCCTTCAATGGAATTGTCCAAAAAAAACAAAATCATTGCGGCAAATCTGCCGCTCGCAATCCTGACAATGTCCACGATAAGCGAGGGCGGCGCGCCGCCCCAGTACATGTTCCAGTCGATTGCAGGCAATCCAGATTACCCCTGGCTTGAAAAGGAATGCACGAAAATACAGCGCTTCATGGACCAGCTCGGCTTGTCTTTCAGCAAGGCTGTGGCAAAGGAAATAGAACTGACGCCATCAGTAAAACTGCAGACCTTCCTGAAAGAACTGAACACGACCCTCAAGAGCGGCGGCGACCTCAAGGAATTCATGGCAAAGCGCGCTGACGACGCATACTTCGAATACATGCTGCAGCTGGAAAGGAGCGCCGAAAGGGCCGAAACGCTGGGTGAAATTTACAGCATTATCCTTATCGCCGCCCCGCTGTTCCTTTTCTTTTCGGTGATGCTTTTGGGGATGTTCGCAAGCGATTCAGGCATTTTCGGGCTTTCCGTGGAGCAGTTGGTAACTTACGGGGTGTGGCTCGTGATACCGCTTGCAAACATTTTATTCATTACAGTAATGATGATTATGTCCCCGGAATAAGCCGGGCTTTGAAAAAACAAAAAAGGGAAAAATGAAAGTGGAAAGATGGAAAACGAGGTTTTATTTTACTACGCGAAATTCGCGCTTTTAGGCGCGGTCGCCAGCATTGTCCTGTTTTTCCTGCTGGCGGGCACAGGCCTGATAATTGTGCCGATTATTGCCTTTGCCGGCCCGCTGGTTTTGGCCTATTACCTCAAAAACAGGGCGATAAAAGGCATGGAGAACAATTTCAGGGTTCTCCTTGACGATTTGAAGGACCTCCTGCAGGCAGGCGTCAACATCAGCGACGCATTGCAGATAACTGCAAGGAACGATTACGGGCCTTTGAGCGTTTACGTGAAAAGGCTTGCCGCAAAGGTGAAGCTCGGCATTCCATTCGAAAAGGCAATGCAGATAACTTTCGCCGATGTCCGCTCCCAGCTCATAAGGAAAATCATTACCGTGATAAACCAGACCCTGCGCACCGGCGGCAATTTCATGAAGGTTTTCACTACAAGCGCAAAATACGTGGAAAAAATAGAAAGGCTGAAAAGCCAGAGGAAAAGCCGCACTATGTCCACGCTTTTCAACGCATACATGATGTTCTATGTTTTCGTGATGATAATCATCGCAATCCAGGTATACTTTGTGCCGCTCATAGCAAGTCAGCCCTCGATCAATGCAGCCAGCCTGCTTTCCGGGGATATTTCATCCATGCAGGTCGGCTCCGGGGAAAAGCCCAAACTTGATTTTTCGGCGCACTTCCTCAACCTATTGATAGTGCAGAGCATTTTTGCAGGCCCGATGATTGGGAAAATCTCGGAAAACAGCCTTGTCGCAGGCTTAAAGCACTGCCTTATACTGTTAAGCACTTCGGTGACAGCATACCTCCTTGCAACATCCCTTTTGGCGCCCGGGGTTTAAGCTTCCAAACAGGCAGAAGAAGAAACAGGGCATTCTGCCTTATGCGACCGCAAGCTGCGAACCAAAGCTTTGCCCGGGCCTCATTCCTGCATTAGGGGGCTGCAAGCTGCGAACCTAGGCCTTGCGCAGGCTTCATTCCAGCCTTGCTTTTATTGTAAGCGTGCCTAGCCCTGCCGCCCGCGCAAAGCATCATTTCTGCCTTACTTTTATTGTGAGCGTGCCGACTTCAAGCTGGCCTGCCGTCGTGAGCAAAGGAATCACCCTTCTCCTGACAACAACTGTCGGGTATTCCCTTTCATTGCCGAGGCTTGTTATGGTGCGCTGATTGCTCTCGAATTTCAGGAAATAATCCTTGTTGTAGAATGCCTCGAGTTCGCTTTGCACCAGCACCCTTATGGTTTTAGCTGGCGAGACTACCAGGCTGGGGCTGTCAGGCCATACCCGGTTCAGGTCTTTTTCATACTCGCTTATTTTGATAGTGCTCTGGAAAGCACATTCGACTGTGATGTTCTGGTCTAAGTACATGCGGCACTCGTTGTTCAGGTCCTGCGTTGCAACAGCCAGCGACTCGCTTGGAATGCTGCTGACAACGTAAACTCCTGTTTCAACATGCAATTGCGCCGAAACAGCCCTTGCATTGAAATCCGCGAAGTCTTCAGCCCACAGGCAGATATAATCGCTGTGGTCTGTTGCAATATCAAGATAATCGGCAGTGGTTGACAGGGCGTAAGCGCTCTTTGAAGTGGAACATGAAGGCTCTGTCGCGAAGTAATACCATTTGGTTTGCTTGCAGCCTGAGCCTGCATCGCTGCAGCCCAAATAAACCCTGTCAAGGTAAACAGGCGTTGAGGAAACATCAGTAACGCTTGCAGCCGGCGGGGTGTTGTCCAAAAGGAACGGGATTGCGGAATGCGCTGTGGCCGTGCCTCCGCTTGCATTGTACAAATTCAGGTCAATGAAATAGTTGCCGTCCGCGGTGCCCAAAGTGTTCCAGTCGTATGTGCACTCGGTCCAAGTCCACCAGTCGGTGCTGTCGCAGGAAAGGCCGGCAATGCTTTCATGGTCGTTCAGGTTGAGAACGCCGGAAATATTGGAATCGAACTCATTAAACCAGTTGGATACAAAGATTTTCGCGTAAAGCGTGTTAAGCAGCGTGTTCTTGACCTCGAACTGCACTGTGCTGGCTCCTTTCACAAGCCCGCCTGACGGCGTGATATTCCTGGCGCTTATGACCGCTTTCAGCGTGAAAACCCTTGAGGCCTTTCTCGCATTGTTGGCGGCATCCTTTGCATAAACGCTCAAATTGTAGTCTGTTTCAGGGAAGCTCAGTTCGGTGTAAGAGCAATTGTAGTCTCCTGCAGCGTTCTGGTTGCAGTCCGCTGCCGCAACAAAGTCGTCGCTCGGCGTTCCGTTAAAGTCAACCACAATCGAGGAAATGCTTAAGACCGAACCGCCGAGCCTGCCGATATTGAATGAAATTGTCGGGGTGCCTTTTTCCATCAGGTCTGTGCTCGGGTCAGTGATGGTAATGCTCGGCGGATTTTTATCAACGGCAAGCCAGCCCTGCTTTATGCCGCTGTTGTTATCAACCAGGTCCAAGGCAGAATATTCCACCAAATGGTTGCCGTCTGTGCTCAAAAGGATGTTGGAATCATTGCCTGCGAACGATTGTTCAGTCCACGCCCCGCTGTCAATCCTGTATTTAAGCGTTGAACAGCCTGAACCGTTGTAATCGTTGCAGGAAACCTGCACATTGAAATCGCCGTGCCAGCCGTCCTCGAACACTGCTGCCGAGGCAGGATTCTGGCTGTCGATGTTAACAGGCTTGCCGTGCACTGCTTCATTGTTTCCGGCATTGTCCTTTGAATAATACCTCAAATATTTCAAGCAGACAGAATTCGCATCGCAGGAAAAGCTCGCTGACGTGCCGCTTGTCGTGGGAGCGCAGGCATTGGTGTCATCAGTGCAATAATAGGTTGCGGCAATCCCGGAGCCAGAACCGTCGGTCGGCGTCAAAGTGACATTCTGGTTTCCACCATACCATTCCGCATTCAGGTCGGCTGCGGTATAAGGCGCGTTCTTGTCGATCCTTATGACAGTCGAGGATTTCGTTGTTTCTGTGTTGCCGAGGCTGTCCGTCGAATAATACCTCACGTATTTCTGGCAGACAGAATTTTCTTCGCAGGTGACGCTGGCCGAAGTGCCGCCGGTGGTGGGGGTGCAGGAATTGGAATCGTCAACGCAGTAATATGTTGAAGCAATCCCGCAGCCAGAGCCGTCGCCTGGAGTGAGGTGCACAGTGACATCGGTTTTCTGCCATGTGCTGTTCGAGTCGTCGGTTGTGGCAGGCTTCTGCTTGTCCATCCTTATAATGTCCGAATGAATGCTTTCACTGTTGCCTGCATTGTCTTTGGAATAATACCTGGCATAGGATACAACCACCTGGTTGTCCAATGCGTAAACAGTGAAGGAAGTGTCGGCAATGTTGGGGGTGCACGTGTTGGTGATGTCCCCGCAATAATAGGTGGCCTGCACGCCTGAGCCAGTGTCATTCGCCGTAAGGTAAACCACGTGGTTTGTCGAGCGCCATGCGCTGTTCACGTCGCTTGCAGTCATCGGGGCGTTCTTGTCAATCCTTATCTTGACCGCTGCTGTTTCGCCCTGGTTGCCGAGGGTATCAACGCCCTTGAAGCGCAAATATTTCTGGCAGACAGCATTCACATCGCAGTTGACATCAGCCGAAGAAGCAAGCATGCTTGGATTGCAGGAATTCACATCATCAGTGCAATAATATGCCTGGGTTCCACCGGCGCCGGAACCGTCGTTTATTGTAAAGTGCACTGTCTGGTTTGAATTCACCCATGCAGTGTTCGCATCGTGCGATACTGATGGCGCCTGCCTGTCTATTCTTACAAGAACAGCTTTCACGGATTCGGTGCTGCCGCCGATGTCAACCGAATAATACCTTAAGTATTTCTGGCACACGCTGCTCGCATTGCAATCGATGCTGACCGAAGTGCCGCTTGTGGTCGGAGCGCACGTGTTCGTGTCATCGGTGCAATAATAGGTTGCCGCAACCCCGCAGCCCACGCCGTCGCTTGGAGTGAGCGTTATCATCTGGTTCGAATTCTTCCAGGCAGTGTTCGCATCAGTGGTTGTTGTGGGCGCGCCTTTGTCGACTGTTATGGCCGCGGAATAAGTTACTGAACTGTTGCCTGCAAGGTCGGTCGCATTATAGCGCACGTATTTGGGGCAGAGCGAATTCGCATCGCAGGAAACCTCAGCCGTGGTGCCGCTTGCCGATGGGGTGCAGGTGTTCGTGTCGTCAACGCAGTAATAGGTCGCTGCAATGCCTGAACCGTTCCAGTCATAACTGCTCAAATGCACTGTCTGGTCCGAAAGATGGCAGGCGGTGTTTGCATCGCTGACAACAATCGGGTTCTGCCTGTCTATTTTCAGTTCGCCTGTTGATTTGGTGCTTTCAATGTTTCCGGCAACATCTGTTGAAAGGTAATACAAATAGTTCCTGCAGACAGCGCCGGACTGGCAGGTAATTGCCACATTGTTCCCTGAAACGCTCGGGGTGCAAGTGCCTGTTGAAAGGCAGAAAAGCGTGTCTTTTATGCCTGAGGTTGCATCGCTTGCGGAAAGTGTTACATTAAAATTGCTGTTGTGCCAAGAAGTGTTCGCATCATCGGTTGTGCTCGGAGCGGTCTTGTCAAGCAATGCATAAATCCTGTGTGTTGCCTCCACCCAGCCGACATAATCAGTCGCATTGTAATCCAGCGCCCAGTTCCCGTCTGTTGAAATCGAAATCGGCGTGGAATATGCGGCCCATGCCCCCATCGAAACACTGCTTGAAGCCGATGAGTCCAGCCTGTATCCTATGGAAGTGCATTCCTTTGCCTTGTCATTGCATGTGAGGGCGATGGAAAAATTTGCGGTCTGCCATGCTGTGTTGAGGTCGTCCGTTGTCACAGGCGGGGTTTTGTCGATTGCAACCCAGACAGTGCGCACCTGTTCCGCGTTTCCTGCAACATCCCTTGAATTGAAATCCAGCTGGTGGTTGCCGTCCTGCGTGAATTGGACTATCACATTGCCGTCATAAGTGGAATAATATGAATAGGTTTCCATCGGCCAGATTATGGCAATGCCTTTGTCGATTTTCACAAGCGCCCTGCTGCTTGATTCCATGTTCCCTACGTTGTCTGTTGAATTGAAGTCGATTGCATAATTTCCGTCGGAACCGAAAACTATTGCAGTGCTGTAATTCGCCCAGGCGCTCCAGGTGATTTCCTTGCTTGGGTTTGTGTCCTGCCTGTACTGGGTGAGCGCGCAGCCAGAACCATTATAATCGGTGCAGGAAAGCTTCACGTGCACGTTCGAGTCAACCCATGCGGTGCTGATGTTGTTGTCGGTGCTCGGTTTCTGCTTGTCGATTTTGATGTAGGCGCTTTTCACGTCCTCGACATTCGAATTGTAATCCAAAGAATAAAACCTCACAAACTGCCTGTTCACATCGTCAGAATTGCAATTCACCTGCGCTGTTGTGCCTGCAACCGAAGGCTCGCAGGTGTTGTAATCGTCGATGCAATAATATGTTGCCTGGCATCCGGAAGCGCCAACCGCGGAGCCGTCGCTGCAGGCCAATGTTATGGTTTGGTTTGCGGTCTGCCATTGCTCATTTGCGTCGCTTGTGGTTACCGGCGCTGTCGTGTCAGAGGCCTCCGCGTTGCAGTCAGCGCCTCCGTTATCTATGCCTATCTCGTCGCAGTTTTTCACGCCGTCAAGGCAGTGGTTTGCAGTCCAGCTCCCTGAAATGCAGGAACCGCCGCCAGAAGTGCAGAATGAATCCGCAACATTGTCGTCGCCGCAGCATTTTGAACCAGTGGAGTCCCAGGTGTAAGCGGTGCAACCTGTGGCTTCACCGAGAGTGCCTGCTTGGTAAACGTTAATGTCGTCAAGCAATGGCGTGCTTGAGCCGTTGGAATCGAATTGCGCCTTATAGTAAAAATTCGAACCGGACCAGCCGAGCGAGGACAGGCTGATTGAATTGTATCCCTGCGAGAGCGTGTTCCATGCCTCAGCAGAACCGGAAGAATTGTACCAGGTGGAATTGTTTTGCGAGAACTGAACTTTCAGGGTTGTCCCTGCCGGAATCGAAGAGGCGTTTGCGCCGAACTGGTCAATGCTTGAAAAAGTATAACCTGAAAGGAGATTGGTCGAGGTGAGGGTGCCGGAAGTGGCGTAAGAAAGTTTAACCTCTTCTGTGCCGAGCGAGGCGGAAGGCGTCGGGGTGGTGAATTGCCTAACCTGGATATTGTCGTAATAGTTTTTCTGCACGTGATTTAATGTCCAAGAATCCCAAAAACCAAGAACTATCGTTATTGATGTTTCAGATGAAATGGCGCTTATGACTGCCTTATTGTAGTCATAGTTCCACCCGGTATCTGCTGTTCCGCCTGCCACTAAAGTAGTGGAAGACAAGGTTGTGTCAGAACTATTTAAAAAGCTGATTTTGGCATTTGTCACTGTAGAACCATCTGTATCAGATGTCGCCCTCCAGTCAAATTGCACGTCCAACCCGACACCAGTTGGTTTAGTGACAGTTTTCTCCATGCTTCCTTCTTGCCCATTTCTTGACACTGGGTCACATAGGTAATCCCCAGATGCCCCCTCCAAGAGATAAGCTGTCCCTGAAGAGTTAGACAAAGAATAGCCTGTGCAAACCGGGCCAGTCCAGGCTTCTGTTCCGGAAGCGAAGTCATCGTAGACAAGCATGACCGCTTCCGCGTTGCTGTCTGAAGTCGCTGAACCGTTCTCGTAATACATGTAAATCGTTTTATTGCTTGAGGCCGGAATGCTTGGGACTTTCACCCAGACATTTGCATCAGAACTCGCGACATAATTCTCAATCCAATAGGAAAGCGCTGTGTTCGAATCGTGGTCGTAAAAGCGCAAATCATTGAAATCCGACTTCATTTTGCCCGAAACAAAGGAAACATTTACAAAAACCTGATAGTTGGTAAGCGTGTTGGAATTGCCCGTATTATTAATAGTAACAGGCTTCCTATAACCCCAAGAAGAATTCCACCAGGCCTGGCTTGAAGCGTTCAGCTTTACCTGCCCTGCGGATGTGTCGACGTTCAAATCAGTTTTTGAGGCAACCTTGGTTTCATCGGTGAAAGAGTCGGAAACTGATTTGGAAGAGCTTGCCGTGCAGTATGCTTCTCCGTCATCCCTGTCATGGTCTGTGTAGCCGCAGCCTGATTCTGCGCATGCGATTGTGTCCCTGTAATAGGCTTGTGTTGCGCAGCAGGTTGTGCTGAGGCCGCTGCAGGCAAGCGTGCATGAAGAGCCGTTGGAATCGCTGCCGTTCGCGCAGGTCCAGTCGCCGTAAATGCAGGTTGTCCCGAAAACAGAGCCGTTCCCGTAAAGTGTCAGTGAGGAACCGTTTGCGGCAGAGCCGTTCGCGCAGGTGATGTCGCCGTAATAGCATAAGCCGTTCAAATCCGAGGTCTGGCTTGCGGTTGTGTAGCCGTTCCCGTAATAGGTGCCGGAAGTGCCGTTTGCTGCAGTGGATGCCGTGCAATTTATATCCCCATAATAACAGGTGCCGGAAGTGTCTGTGGTTTTGTCTGTGCCGCCCCAATAGCCGTTCCCGTAAAGCGTTGTCGGGCCTGCCTTTGTGCCGTCAGAGCAGCGCGTGCAGGCAAGCGAGGTTGCGGTTGTCGGGTCTGCCGAATAATAATAAAAGTCGTCGCTTGTTGTGTCGTCGCCGCAGCAGCTTCCGTTCGAGCCGCCGCTTACTGTGGAAAACCAGTTCGCGCTTGAGCCTGTCCTGCACTGGCACCAGTCGCTTGAAGTGTCCCAGTTTACTGTGTATACGTTGGTGTTCCAGTCGCTTGTTTCCCAAGAATAACCGGAAGCGTTCTGCGAGCCTGCTTTTGTGCGCGCATCGTATGCGCCTTCGGCATGGCAGAAAGTGTAACCGTAACTCGAAAGCCAGGTTTCGTCCGCGCATCCCGAAGAGCATGTGCCGCTTCCAGTCGAATATGTTTCCGCTATCCATGCTGTCGTGTTTGTGTCGTCAGGCGCCCTTATCTGGAACTGCATTGCGTTGACGTCGCAGTAATGGCAGGCTGAAGAGCTCGTGCCTGTGCAGTCCAGCGCACCGGTAACACCCAGGCCGCCTGTGCAGACCTGTGCAAAAGAGACAGGGGCAAAAAGCGCGGCTAAAGCGATAAGTAGCAAAATCTGCGCAGTTCTCTGTTTATCCTGTGGTCTCATTTTTTCTCCCTTTGAACGATTTGGCGGGAGACTTGATTTTGATTCTTGTATCTATTAATATATTGTTGAATTTAAAGGTTTGCTTAAGGTCGATAAGGCAAAAAAAGCGTTTCGGTTTTCGGTGAAAAGGCAATTGGGGGTTAAGGCGATTCAAGTTCCAGGATAGGCTTGATGTTCCCAGTTCCAAAGTTGGTGATATCGTTCAAAAAGAAGCCGTCGCAGAAATCAAAGCACTTGCATGTTTTGCACATTTCTGTTTTGGCCTTGACACGGTAGGAAGGAAGGTCTTTTACCTGGGTTTTCAATCTTGCCGGCGGCTGGCAATATTTGCCAAGGTCAGGCGGTTTGCTGGTGTTTTCTATTCTATTTCTGTCCGCCTTGGAGAAGATACAGTAAGGGATTTCCTTGAAATTGGCGCCGAAACCTTCCTTTGACGAATGATCGTATGCTTTTTTCACATAAGGCCCCAAATCCTTTAATGGAATGTAATAGGACAGGTCTTTTCTGCCGACAAGGCAGGGGATTGAAAAATAAAAATCCTTTATGCCGAGGCCGCCAACCAAGTCGGTAATGCCTGTCAAATCGTTCTTGTTTTGCTGCACGATAAGGGAACTAATCTTGATATGGATTTCAGATTTTTCAAGGATGCCTTTGATGCCTTTCAGGGTTTTGCGGAAGCTTCCCTTGGATTGGGTGACGGAATCATGGATTTTGGCTTTTGAACCGTATAACGGAATCCTGAGAATGTCAAGCCCCGAATGGATTATTTCATCCAGGAAGGCTTCGTCGGAAAGCCTTGTTCCGTGCGTGGACAAGTGCACTTTCTCGAAGCCGATTTTTTTGATGTATTTTATAAGGTTGGCTATTTCGCTGTATTCGATTGGGTCGCCGCCTGAAATCTCCACTTTTTTAATGCCCCTGCCTTTAAATTCAATCAAATTTCGGAAAACATTGTTTTCCTGCTGCTTCAATTCCGAATCTGGAATCTTTCCGCGTCCGCCGCAAAAAAGGCAGCGGTTGCTGCAATAAGGCCCTATAATCACTCCGCCCCATTTTTCACTTTCCATAAAATAATTAAACTCATTGAATGGTTTTAATACTTTTGGCAGTTATGCCAGCCGATTTTTGCCGCGGTTAAAATAGCCTTTTATTCTTAACTAGAGCTGATTCTAATGATGAAAAACATTGAATTATTTCCGCGCGAGGGAAAGGCAATCATTTCTGTAAACCCCAAGGTTTACTCCCTTGAAGTGGTTTATTCGGCCGCTTACGTTTTCCTTGACAAGGCGTATTTTTTCCTTGACGGCGACCCGGAAAAGGGCTTGATGGTGGCAATGCAGGCCAAGGATGAAAAAATAAGCAAAAAGGCGCTGGAAACGCTTGCAAAAGATTTCGGGAACGAATTGGTCAATTATTCCGTTTACATCGCCCAAGCCGCAAGGAACCAGGCCGTAAGGGAGGCAATAATCAAGAGGGCGCTTGCCACAAACATCGAGGACGAGTACTGCCCTGAGTGCTCAATGGAAAAAGAGATTGCAGGCGCTGCCAAAAAAATAAAAATGCCTGAAGAGGACGAAAATTTGTATATAAAGGACCCTGAAGGCATTTCAGCGCCTTGGGTGCCTGAAAAAGCAAAAGGGCTGAAGAAGCCTAAGTGATTGGAATGCAATTCAAGGCAGACAGGAAAGCTAATTCTGTCGAAATACGGTTCAGGGAAGGCATTTACCAGGAAAAAGCAGTCGACAATGCAATCGGCATGCTTGAAGGCGGCCTGAAAGCAGACAAAAGCAAAGATAAGGAGTATTTTGTTGTCAGGTTCAAGCCGCGCGGGAAAACGGATTTGGAAGGGCTTGCCTGGGAATTCTGCAACCTTGTAATCGCGTGCAGGAAAGGCGCGGGCAGCATCCTTTGACTGCTTGTTGCCCGGGGCCGAAGCAGGCGAGGCAGGAAATGAATTAAAACAGGTGCCGGCTTACACATATTGATCGAAACGGCTTTTCTTGAGGGCTGGTAGTCAAATGGACTGCGCGTTAACATTCCAGTGCAACAACGACTGCATTTCCTGCATTTTTGACACAAGGCAGATGAGGCTCATGCCCGACCCAAGCCAGAAAGAACTGGAAGAACAAATAAGCCGGTCCGAAGAGGCACAATATATGGGCTTTACAGGGGGAGAACCGACGCTTTTGGAAGACCTGGCTGGGCTGCTGTCATTTGCAAGGGGCAAGTGGCCGCAGAAGGAAATATTCCTTGTTTCCAATGGCAGGAAATTTGCAGACAAAGAATATGCAAAAAAATTCCTTGGCCTGGGCAATTTCAGAATCGGCATCCCGATTTACAGCCACAAAAGGCAAAAACACGACAAAATCACAAGGGCCGCCGGAAGCTGGGCTGAAACAATCGAAGGCATAAAAAACCTGGTGGAATTCGGGCTGAAAGTGGAATTGCGGGTCATAGTTAACAGGGAAAACTTCAGGGAACTGGAAAAAACAGCGGAATTCATTTCAAAAAACCTGAAAGGAGTTGCAAGGATTGTTTTTATAAACATGAAATACACAGGCAACGCATTCATTTACCGCAAAAAACTGTTTGTAAGGTATTCGGCTGCCGCTCCCTTTGTGGAAAAGGCGGCGGGTGTGCTCGCAGAAAACGGTTTCGAGGTAAGACTTTTCCATTTTCCCCACTGCGTGATCGGAAGAAAATACTGGCCAATGTCAGCCGGCGTCACAAAACAGGAGGAAGAGCTCACGTTCTCGAAAAACTGCACAGCCTGCTCTGTCAAGGGATTGTGTTCCAGAATCTGGATAAGTTACCTTCCGCTTGCCGGCGAAGAAGAGTTCAAGGCCGTGCGATAGCCAAAGCAATAATTATATAAATTAGGGGCGGATAATACTAGTATGCCAAAAAAGAAAAGCAAATACATCCCTGAAATAAAAAGGGCAATTTCCTCTTTTTTAGTGGAAGAGAAGGGCTCAATCTCGAAACAAAAAATGCTTTCAGTCGGGGCCTTCCTGGCATCAATTTCGCTTTTGAACCTTTTGCCTGAAGTGCAGGCCGCCCACTCGAACTATTTCAGCGTCGGGTGGAGTTCCGGCACAATGATTTCAAAGCACGGCCACCACGCATCGCACGCCTCGCACGGCTCCCACGACTCACACTCGGAGCATTCAGTGCACGAATCACACTCAGCACACTCAGTGCACGAATCACACTCAGCACACTCGGACCATGCCTCGCACGCCCAGTGCGGGTGCGCGGCAGAGTTCGCAACGTGAGGATTTAAAATGGGCCAGACAAAAATCGGCATGAAACTGGCCTTTGCGGCAGTGCTTGTTTTTTTTGCATTTGCCGCCCTGGGCTTTTTTTTCCTCAACAAGCCTGTGAAAACGGTCCGTGTGGAGGGCATTAAGTTCAGCGACAGCATAGACACCGGCCGGTGCATGACATTCGACAGGAGTTCAATCGCTTACCAAAAGTGCGTTTACGAAAGAGCCATAAAGGAACGCGATGTAATGTACTGCGGCATCATAGAAAGCAAAGCGCTGAAAATAACCTGCACTGCCGTATTCACCCGCGACAAGGAATTTTGCAATACGCTGCCTTTAGGGCACTACAGGTCGCTCTGCCTGGCCGAAGCGGCGCTGGCAGAGAAAACATGCGGTGGTGTCTGATGGACAAAAAACAGGCAGGCAATTACCTGACACTCCTCGCGCTTGCAGCAATACTCGGGCTTTTTGCAGGCATTGTGTTCCCGAGGACTGAGACGAGGCCTTATGGGAACGCAGGCCTCTGCCCTGCCTTCAAGGAAAGCTTTTTGCTCGCAAACTTCGACAAAAATGCTTCGGAAACCGATTTTGAAATACAAAACCTCGCGGTTTCCTATAAAGAACCAGTATTCTGTTCATATCTGATTGATGCCGCCTGGCGGGCGGAATGCGAGAAAGCTGCAAGCACTGTTCCACGATCACCTTGAAAGCCATAATATAAAATAATTTCCCACTTATGCCAGTAGGGGGCTACATGAGGCTTTTGTCATACACCGTGGTCGGAAAGAGCACCGCGGTGCTTTCCACTGAAGAGGAAATAAAGAGGGCGATTGGAAGGCTCGGCTTCACTGTTTTCCTTTTCGAAAAAAATGGTTTCCGCTGTTTTTTTGCAAAGGAACCGAATACAATCCTCCTGCTTGACGGAGAAGCATTCAATGCCTGCGCAGGCCTTATTGAAAAAAACAAGGCAAAAAAGCCGCCCTTCAAGGAACTGCTGCCAAACTTCACTGGCTTTGCGCCGGCTTTGAGCACTGACTGCGGGCTTGCCTGCACCTACTGTTTTTGCCACGGGGGGGAGAAAAGAAAAACCACCTCGCCGGACTGGAAGCAGGTAAAAACCTGTCTTGACTTCCTTTACAAGCCAGACCAAAAAGTCGGGTTGGTGATAACGGCGCCAGGAGAGCAGACGAAAAGCTTCGAACTTCTAAAAAAAACCGTTGCCTGTATGAAAGAAAAAAACATGCTGGGCACTCTGGAGTTCTCGACGAACGGCATGATTGATGGCAAGACCATTGACTGGATTTCCGCCAATATTCCGGAACCACAGGTTTCCTGCGACGGGCCGCCGGAAATCCAGGACGCACAAAGGCCTTTGAGTGGCGGCGGCGGGAGCAGCCGGATTGTCGAGGCAACCATAAGGAAGTTTGCTGCAAAAGGCAGGCCTTTCAAGACAAGGCTGACCCTCACCGAAAAGGTTTTCGGCAGGGAAAAGGAAATTTTCGCTTATTTTTACGACCTCAGTTCAAGGCATATAGGATTGGGGCCGCTCATGAATTTCGGGCGCGCACACGACAGCTGGAGGGAATCGCCTGAAAAAGAAACGCTTGCAATCGGCAGGTTTGCCGACCTTTGTGCCGAGTTCGGCGTGGCCTTTTTCACAGGTTCGGTAAACCTGTTACGGGAAGAAGGCACAAGGCATTGCCCGCTCGGCAGCCTTTTCTGCATGGGCGCAGACGGCGCAATCAATGCCTGCGAAATGTATGCAAGCCAGGAAGACTTAAAGCACAATCCTGGCCTGGCCGAACTGTCCATCGGGAGATATGATGCAGCCAGCAGCAGGATTGAAATCGACGAAAAAAAGATTTCGGAATTCCGCGGTTTCAGGGAGCGCGTGGAATGCAAAAAATGCGATTTCAAGCTTTGCTGGGGCGACTGCCCGCTTGCAAGCCTCCACAAAAACCGCAGCATCCTCAAGCCGGACAAGGCAAAATGCCTCCGTAACCAGAGGAACTTCAGGGCACTTGCCGAACAGGTAATTGAAAGGGAAGTTATCGCCCTGAAGCCGTTCATCAGGATAGGGCCTGGCAGCATGACCTATTGCACCTCCCTCCATGAATTTCCACTGGAAACAGCGCAGAACAACATTCCGAAGGAAAGCGCTTTTGTTTCGCTCGAACCTGAAAATTTCAGCTTTGTCTCTGAATTGAAAAAAATCAAAAAAATGCAGAAAACAGGGTTCCGCTTCTATCTTTTTTCCCCGACTATAAGCGAAAAAACAACAAAAAAAGACCTTGCTGCGATGGCAGCATTCTTCATGGAACTTGAAAAGGAAAATATGCTTTTCAATGTAACAAAACCGCTTCCCCCTGGAATGGCCGACCTGCCGGAGCGCCTTCTTAAAAGGATCCCTAAAGACTGCTTTGAGTGCCGGGAAATGTTTTCGGTGCAAAGCAGCATCGTGGTTTTCTGCAACGGCGCGGCAGGAAAAAAACTAGAAAAATATCCGGACAGGCATGCGTTGTTCGAAGATTTCCTGGAAAGCGCGGAAAGAAAAAAGCCGGATTGTTATATTTATTGAAAAACGGCGCTGGGCAATCGCAAAATTCAAGCTGCTCAGGGCATCGGCACCAGTTCCTCAAACCCCCTTTTCAGGACATATTCCTTGAATACGCCCTCGCATGCGGGAGAGCGCTTGCAGCCGGCGCACTGCGGCCCTTTTACCCTCGCGATAGTGCGCCTCGACTTTTCGACTTCAAGGTCAAATATGTCCGGCCCTATGTGCTGCTCCCTCTGGCGGCGGACCGCCAAATACTCGCTCAGGTATTCGAAATAGCCGTACATATAGCACAATGGCAAATATCTCATAAGGCAACTGTGCAGGCCGTGCTTTTGCCCGGCCTTTATTACACTCCGCATAGGTTCAATCAGTTCCGGGAGCCTTGGCACGAGTTCCTCGAAATTATCCCAGCAATTGCCCTGCGGGTCTGGGAAAATGAATTCAAGGTTTTTGGAACCGAGCGCAATGTTGTGTTCGGCTATTTGTGCAAGGAATTTCAGGTTCGGCCTGACCATAACCGTGTTTGTTGCCATCTGCTCCCAGTCAGGCCTGCCTTCAGCCAACTCCCTTACATTTTTCATCCCTTGGACTGCCTGGGAATAAGAGCCATCGACCCTTGTAAGGTAATCGTGCAATTCCGCGGTATGGCCGTGGATTGAAAAAATCGCCATTGTCAGCCCTGCGCCGACAAGCTCTTCTGCGAATTTTTTTTGCGAAAACATCCTGCCGTTTGTCGTGATTCTTACCGACTTAAAGCCGTTTTCCTTTGCAAAGGAAACCAGTTCTGGCAAATCTTTCCTCAGTGTCGGCTCGCCGCCGACAAAATCCAGCCTGTCGGAACCGCGCTTTCTCGCCAAAACAATTTCTTCTTTGACTTTTTTTGTGCCAAGCGGCCTGACTGAATCGTTCTTGTGCCGGCTGAGGCAGAACCTGCAGTTGTTGTTGCAGTTATAGCCCAAAACGATTGCAGTTTTTATTGCTTCAGTCACATTGGCACCTGTGCTGCCATAAATTCAACTGAATACTTTTTGGCCCTCTATCCAGCCAAACAATATCCGCCTGTCCTCAGGTGAAAAAAGTATTTTACGGAAAATGTGCTCTATCATGCTGCCGTAAACCTTGCAGCGGTCGTTCATTGCAAGCTTTGAAACAATGGTGCCTTCGGCAGAATAGGAATATACCGGGCAAATGCCGCAGTACGGTTCCCAGGGGCAGCGGTCACACAAAAAATTCTTTTTCGAGGAGATGTCGACCAGTGAAATTGTCGTCGGGTTGAGGAATATGTCCCTGGCAGTCGAAGTTTTCACGTTGCCGAGCCTGAACTCGGGCAAAACCTTGGCGTCGTCGCAGGTGAAAATGTCGCCTTTGTAATTGTACAAAAGCTGGCCGATTGCGGCGCCGCAGGGCGACATTACGTCGACCATCTGGGGTTCGCGTTTCGTGATTATTTTTTTCAGGAACAACACTGTGAAAAGCTCCATTATTTTTTCCCCTTCGCGGTTTTTTTCAATGATGTAATCAAGGAACTTTTTCCAAGAGGCGAGGAATTCTTCCGGAGTATAGCCTATCTTTTCCCATTCTTCCTTTGCAAAGCCGAGGTTGTTGAGCGGCCGCACCCACAGGAAAACCAGGCCGTGCTTTAAATATTCGTCGACTATTTCCTTTTCATGGCCGAGCGAATTTTTTGTTATTGTGCACAAGGCATTGAGGTTGAAACTGTGCTTCCATTCGCCCCTTATCCTGTCAATCCAGTATACTGCTTTGTCATACGAGCCAGCACCGCCCAGGAAAGGCCTGTTTTTGTCGTGTATTGCCTTCGGGCCATCTAATGAAGTGGCAATGCCCTTGACATTGTACTTGGCCAGGCTCGAAAGGACGGTGTCATTCATTAAGGTGAGGTTGGAGACAAGGGCAAAATTCACTTTTTTCCCGGCTTTTTTGGATTTCGACCGCGCATAGCCCATTATTTTTTTGGCGACATCGAAATTCATGAGGCAGTCCCCGCCCTGGAATTCGATAGTGAACGATTTCAGGGGGAATTTAAGGATAAAATCGACTATGGCTTTGCCTGTTGCCCAGTCCAAATCAACATCTTTTGCATTAGGCTGTTTGGCAACCGAGTGGCAGTAAAGGCAGCGCTGGTTGCAGCGCATTGTAGGCGTGATTATGTGGAGGGAAGGATTGGAAAACAAAAAATTCTTTTTCAGTTTATAGTCTTTGACGACCTGCTGGGCGTTTTTCTCGGTCAGGATTATGCCTTTTTCCTCCAATTCCTTGAACAGGCCCTGGTCTTCCTGCACTTTGCCCAAGCGCAGGAGCTCGAATTCTTTTTCTGACAAGACGCTCCAGGCGCTGTGCTCTGTCGTTACAAGGATATGGTCTTCGTCGAACTTGAAGGAATTGTAGCTGTTGACCGCATAAGGCGTGGAAGCGACATATTCGGTCGCATAAAAGCTTTGGGCCATGAAAATACCTTACAAGGCAACCTATTTTAAAGGTTAAACAGCGCCGCCGCCTTTTCACTTAACTTTTGTCTTGCCAAAGGTTTCAAAAAGTTCCTCCTTGCTTTTTATTTTTTTCCCTGAAACCGGCCTGAATTCATCCCAATCGAACTTTGCAATGTATTCCTTCCAGGGGCCTTCGCATAAAAGACCAAAGCGGCATTTTTTGCATTTGGCGTGCTTGACCTTGCCTGTTTCCCTCCGCAGCAAATGATGGTCCTTGCGGATTCCTGTCGCATCTGCAGTGTCGGCTGGCGGCATATAGAGGTCGGAACTGCAGACTTCAAACCCTTTAAGGAAACAGAAAGGATATGCTTCAACCATTACCTGAATGCCTGCATTTATGCCGACTTCAAGGCCTCCCTTGAGGAAAGGCTCCACTTCGGATTTTTTTGGG
Source organism: Candidatus Iainarchaeum sp. (assembly GCA_026396995.1). GTDB lineage: Archaea > Iainarchaeota > Iainarchaeia > Iainarchaeales > DTGL01 > JAPLVS01. Next base: position 5,639 of record JAPLVS010000060.1, on the reverse strand, counting down.
CAGATGAGGTCGGCATTCTTCCACGCGTTTCCGACAAGGTGCGGGAAAACGAACTGGTACTGGTCGACACCTAAAGAGACAAACAGCCTTGCTGTTTCAGGCAAAAGGCGGTAATTGAATTTTGTGATTACTGAATTTATTATAACCCTCTGGTTTAGTTCCTTGAGGTTTTTTATCCCTTGCACGACCTGGTCAAATGCACCGGGCGATTGCGTGAAATAATCGTGTATTTTTGCATTCGGGCCGTGCAGGCTCGGGCCGAACTCATTGACTCCGGCTTCAATGAGTTTTTTGCAGAACCCTTCATAGGAAAACATCCTGCCATTGGTTTGGAGTTGTATAAATTCAAAACCAGTGCTTTTGCAGAATTCCACTATTTCAAGGAGGTCATTCCTGACGGTCGGCTCTCCGCCTGTCAGCACAACTTCCCTGGAACCTTCGTTGAAACCCAGTGTTATTTCTTGCTTTATGCTTGCCAAATCCTGGTCGCCCAAAAACTTTTTGTCCGCGGCAGGGCAGCAAAGGCAGTTATTGTTGCACTTGAAGCCGAGCTTGATGTCAAAACGCTTGACCGACATACAAACAACAGGCAAAAAAACAATTAAAAAAAGAATCATATGGCTAGCCTTAAAAACGTCACAACGCTGCCTGCGCAAAGAAGAGTGAGAAGGAAGCCGGCGAAAATGAACAAGGCGAAAGGCTGTGCCTGGTGGACAAGCAGGGAATCGAACTTGAATTTGCCCTGCTTTTCAAGCGCCTTGATTTTTTCCACGTCCTCTTCGGAAAGCGATTCCTGGCCGTGGATGAATTTCCTTGTTTTCTGCGAAAAATAGCCTGTGAAGCAGGACTGCAGGAATTCCTCTTTCTCAAAAGAATCGCCTTTCTTGAAAATGCCTTCCGCAGGCGCCATTCCTTCCCTGAGCTCGCTTATTTTCACCTTGTCCGTGTAAAGCTTGAACGCAAGGTACAATATGAAAAACCTGAAGAAAACGAAAACAGCGATTATTTTGAAAAGCATCAACGCAAATGAAATCGTGTAAAATTCCCGGGGGCTTCAATGCCTCGCCGATAAGGCCGAGCCTGCTCCTGTAAAGTATGACAAAAAACATGAAGCAAAAAATCGGCACGAAAATATTGGTCAGGAAATCCATCAAAAGCGACTGCGCGCCGAGCAGCACCGGCGGGAAAAAGAAAAAATACGCCCAGAAAAGCTTTGCGTCCCCGGCAGGCCATAAACCGGCAAGCCAGAAAAGGAAGGAAATCGCAAGCGCGCCTGACAAAACAGTTGCAAGCGCAGGCAGGCTGGTTCCTGAAAAGAACTGGAAGAGCATGCCAAGGGCAAGCAATGCAAGGATGAAATGGTTCCTTATAATGCCTTTTTTGAAGTCCTCGATTGAAGCGATTAGGCTGATTGCAAAAACTGGAACCAAAAAAAATTCAATCATGGTGGGGCCTTTGGCGGTTTCCTGACTATAATCAGGGCAAGGAACTAATCATGCCAAAAAAATAAATACCTAACACCGGCTGCAGCAATCCATAGCTTATTCTTCCATGGTGCCTTTCGCCCTTTCCTCGCCGCAGATAGCCGCAAACTCAGATGGAAGCGCATTGCAGTCCATTTCCTCGAGGTTGGCTGCCAAGTCTTTCACGCAGAGCATTCTTTCCGCTTCGGCCTTAAGCCCGAGGCATTCTTGCACATTTCCATCCAAAAACGCAATGCAGGTGGCCTTATACCATTCAAGGCTAAGCCATCCACAGTAATCTTTGTTGGAATCGAAAACAGCAAGGCAGAAAATCTTTTCATTTGTGGAACCAGAACAGTTTTTTTCAGCAAGAGAAAAAAGCCGCAGGCATTCCTGGGAATCACCACATCCCTCTTCACCTTTTTCAAGGGCTTTTTTCACATAAAAACCCAAATCCATCTCTTCTTCAGGCTGCGGTGTGGGCGCCGGAGTTTTGGTTGGCTGCACTGAAGAAGTCGGAGTTGCAGAAGCCTGTGCTCCGTTTCCGTTGCCCTGCCCTGAATTCATATTGATGTAAAGCAAAAACAACCCGAAAACAAACAGGGCGGAAAAAAAGGCAATAAGGGCAAGATATTGCCTTTTGGGCGCGGCGGTTTTCCGTTTCAAAGCAAGTCCTCCTGCCTCAAGACCTTTTTTCCTTTCATGGGAACAAATTCGCTCCAGCCGAATTTTTCAGGGTATTCCTTCCAGGGCCCTTCGCATACTGCAAAAAACCTGCACTTCGGGCATTCCGGCCCTTTCAGTTTGCCGCTTTCCTTGCGCACAACATCAAAGTCCTCGACAACGCCTTCGGCATCCCTGATTTCAGAAGGCGGCATATAGAGTTCGGAGCAATATTTTTCATAGCCCTGCATGAAACAATAAGGGTAGGCTTCCACCATTGTGGTTAGGCCTGCTTCAATGACAATGTCGAGCGCCTTATGCACAAAAGGCTTGACTTCGGATTTGCGCGGCAAAAGCAAATCGATGTTTTTCATGGCATTGCCTGCGCAATGTATGAACGCGAGCTGGAATTGCTGGACGCCCAAATCGACAGCCATTTCTGCGCGCTTCGGGAGCCTTTCGAAATCCAGCTTGTGGACAACCGAATTAATTGCAACATGTTGGCCCAAAGCCACAAGGTTTTTTATGCCCTGGATTGTTTGCTGGAAAGAGCCTGGGCATTGGGTCAAAAACTCCTGTATTTCCGCGGTGTCCGAATGCAGTCCCACACAGAAATCGTTTACCCCTGCTTCAACAAGCTTTACTGCCAGCGATTTGTAGGAAAGCATCCTGGCATTGGTCTGCAATTGCACTCTTTCATAGCCGTTTTCCCTTGCAAACCACACCAATTCAACCAGGTCCGGCCTCACAGTGGGCTCGCCACCTGTAAGGACAACTTCGATTGCGCCGTCCTTCCTCCCGGCAAGAATCTGCTCTTTCGCTTGTTCCGTACTCATGTCGCCAAGGCGCCTGCGGTGCGCTGCAGGGCAGGAGAGGCAATTGTTGTTGCATTTGAATCCCAGCTTTAAGTCCAAGCGCTCGACCATAAGGGAAAGAGCCTGGAAAAGGGATATATAAATATCTGAACAGAAATGGGTTGATGGACTGGAAAATCGAAAGCAAATGGCTGATGCCTGCGCTCTTCCTGCTGTTCGTCGCAACATACGGCATATTTTTCTACATAACTAATCCGGTGAATTTGCCTGCAGCGGATTTGAACGGTGCAATAAATGACGGTTGTGTGCTCGAATACGGCAAAAGCGAATGCATCGAAGGAAAGCTCAATGTTCCTTTTTACAACAGCGGGGCCAAAATAATAGTTTCAGCGGAAATCACAATCCCAAAAAAGAACGGGATAGACATTGCAAGCATCACAAGCCAGCTGCAGCCGCAAAACACAGGCTCGGTGAAACTGACCGACTGCGGGGCAATTGACAGTTCAAGGCCGCTGAAATTGAAATGGTGCTGTGAAAAATGCTATGAAACGGAAATGAACAACCCATCCGATTCCGTGGAACTGGAAAAGAATTGAAAGCAAACAAAGCTAAAATTTGATTTTCCTTTTCTGTGGATTGGCAAGGAAGAACTCGAATTCCTTTTCTTTCAGGATTGTGCCGGTTTTGCGCGAGTTTTGGAATACTTCAAGGGACAGCCTCGAATCCTTCAAATTGTTTCCTTTCTTCAAAAAGCCATAAACCTCCTTTGCCCTTGTTGAAGCCTTGTAATCCGGAGCCAGGCTGAAAAACTTCGGGGAGTCAGCGTACAACTTCAAATCGGAATAATGCAGTGCGCCTTTTTCTTCGGTGCCGTCAAACAGGATGTAATCGCAGTAATTCCAGAAAAGGCTCGGGATTTTCAGGTAGAGAAGGAGGTCTTTGGCCAGGGCGCTGTCATGCTTCCTTATCAGGGCAAGCATTTTTTTCGCGTATTTTTTGCTTTCAGCGCAGTCAAGGTGGCAGGGAACGTGCGGAATTAGGGAGAATCCAGAAAAGACGTTGAGCAATTGGGAAAATTTTTCCGAATTCCTGTAAGAGCGGTTTCTTGCCCTCGACCAGACAAAATCGCCTCTTTCTTTTTCCGCATTGCCCACATTATTGCTAAGGCTTCCTCCGAATTCAAGGCAGCATTCAGGGTAGCCCATCGCCCTGCCGAAAACCACAACGTCCTTTGCAAACGACTTTGCGGCCGCTTCTGCCCTTTCCTTTTCACTTGAAATGCACACATAGATTTCGCCTTTTTTTTCGCTTCCAAGAGGCAAAAATTTCGTGTAATCAGTATTACTGTTGATGACAAATTTCTCTGCAGTGTGCCTGGCAAAAAGATTGTTCCTGTTGCAGAATTCCTTTATTTCCAAAAACCGCACACGGTCGTAAGGAATCCTGAATGCTATTGCCGGCTTCAGGCCGCTCATGAAGGCAACGGATTCGAGTGCATTGCGGAAAGGGGGCTTGCCGAAACCAAGCTCTTCGCCCACTGTTTCGTTCAATTTCCTGAGCCTTTGGCTGATTTTTTGCTCAAGGTCCTCAATTGCCTGCCCTTTCAACAATTTAACCATTACAAAAAATAGGCATTAAAAGGTTTAAATGCCTTCTTGGGTTCCTGTCACGGGAACCAGTTTGCTGCCTGCGCATCGCTTGCAGCCGCATTGCCGTAATACATGTAAATGTAGGTCGAATTAGAGTCTGCCAGCAATGCTGGAATCTTCACCCAGATTGTGGCGATTTTTGCGGTGCTGTCGTACTCGTCGAAGAAATAGTCGAGCACTGCGTTGTTGTCCGAATTCACGAAGCGCAGGTCAGAGCCGTCGCTTTTTGCAAGACCGAAATTGAAATTATTCACATCCATTCTTACCAGTGCGGAATAATTGCTTTGCGCGACCTTGCCGGAATTATTGAAGGAAACAAGGTTCCTGTAAGCCCAACTCGAATTCCACCAAAGCGAGGCAATGCTGCTGCTCTTCTTAAGCCAAAAGTCCTGGTTGACGCACCAGGTTGTTTCATAGCAGCCTGAGCCTGTGCCGTCGGTGCACGAAAGCGTGACATTCACATCTGTTGACTGCCAGCCTGAAGGCGCATTATTGGAAGTGAAGGGCGGATTGTTGTCTATCATGAAGGAAGAATTGCTTGAATCGCTTGAGCTGAAGCCAAGCGAACTCCAGGCATTGATGTCAACATAGTAATTGCCGTCTGTTGCGGTTGTGGTATTCCAAGAATAAGTGCAGGAGGTCCAGTCGCGGAAATTCGCGTCATCGCAGGACAACCCTGAAACGCTTGCATAGTCTTCGAGGTGGATGTCTGCCTGGATTGTGTTGGTGAAAGAGCCTGCAGTGGGAGAATAAGCGAGTTTTGCATGAGTTTCGTTGCTTGTCCTGTTCATTGCGCTGAACTGTAGTGAATATGTTCCGGCGGTGATATAGCCGGGTGTGTTCGGGGCATCGACTGTTGTTGAAATGCAGGTAAGGCAGTCGGCTCCGCCGCAATCGATGTAGGTTTCGTCGCAGTTCTGCACGCCGTCAGAGCAATGGCTCGCATGGTATGCGCCGTCAACACAGGAAGCGCCGCCTGCAATGCAGGTGTCGTCGCTTGCGCCGTCGTCGCCGCAGCATTTTGATGTGCCGCCTGTCCAAGCGCTCAT
>JAPLVS010000011.1 GCA_026396995.1 Candidatus Iainarchaeum sp. | reverse complement strand
TCGTTCACATAACAAAAACCTGAAAAAACATTTAAAGGGCAATCGCTTCAATTTTAGCGTATGGCAAACGCGCTCAGGGCGGTTATCGCGCAGCTTTCCGCGATGAAAAGCTATCTCGCGCTCGGCATAGGCTCGATGGGCATTGCCACTGTCGGCATCCTTGTCAAATTCATAGGGAAAGACGCGAATTTCATGACAATAATGTTTTACAGGGTTTTTTTCGGCGCCATATTTTTGCTCGCCACAGTTCCGTTCATGGACAAAAAGGCGTTTACCCTCACAAAAAAGGATTTGAGGGATTATTTTTTTGTAGGAACCCTTTGGACAATCGGCGCCATCACGTATGTCTGGGCTTTCCAGTTCGCGCCTGTCCAGAACGTCGTATTGCTGCATTCCATTTACCCTTTTTTTGTTTTCATCCTTGCAGGGCCTTTGCTCGGCGAGCGCATTACAAGGACAAAAGTCATTTCTGCGGCGATAGGGCTTGTGGGCCTTGTAATTCTGAACCCACTCTACCCTGGCGAGTATGCCTTCGGCAACCTGATGGCGATAATCAGCGCAGTGCTCTGGGCGCTTATCGTTGTGGAGATGAAGAAGAAAAACAAGGGCCACGATATAGGCAATGTCATGTGGCAGTTCGTTTTCGCGGCAATTGTCATGCTGCCCACGCCTTTTTTCTTCGGGCTGGGAAACTGGGCAGCCTCATGGCCCCTCTTTTTGGCGATAGGCGCTGTTTCCACAGGCGCCGCATATATTTTCTACAATTACGGCCTGCAGAGGATAGAGGCGCAGGAATCATCCATCATAATGACGATAATCAACCCTGTTTTTTCCATACTGCTCGCGGCGGTTCTGCTTTCAGAAACAGTCGAAATTCATTACACTTGAAGGCTTGCTTGAAATGAAAGCCAACGGGAAAAAATTCACGCTGGTGGAAGTGCTGTCAGAGGAAAACTTTGCAGCAAGCCACATTCCCGGCGCAATAAACCTGCCTTTGGGCAAAATAAAGGACATTGCCCTCGAATATATCAAGCCTGATGAAACCGTGGCTGTTTACTGCTCGGGCTATGCATGCAATGCGAGCACCGAAGCCGCAAAAATCCTTTTGGAGCTGGGCTACGAAAAGGTGCTTGATTTCAAGGCAGGCAAGAAGGGCTGGGAGAACGCAGGCCTCGAATTCGAGAAATAATTACAATGCCTTATTTTTTCCTGCCGGGTTTCTTTTCCGCATAATGCATTTGTTCCGGCTGCATAGCCGTTTACTTTTTCTTCCCAGCGCGCTTTTTGGCATAATACATTTGCTCAGGCGGGAATGCAAGCGCTATCCTTATGTTTTCCTGCCTGAATCTTTTGTTGAGCTCCTTCATGAAAGCGTGCGTCAGCGGGAACTGGTCGACATAGGTCTCCATTTTCATGACGACAAGCACAGGGATGCCGTAATCGCTGAAAGGCTTGAACCTTATGAACGGCTCGAAATTTTTCACTGCCCCAGGCATGTTGCGCTGGATTTCCCTTGCGATGTCGTTGGTGATTTTTTCCACTTTGTCAAGGTCGGAATCCTGGGCCACCGCAAACTTGACGTAAAGGGACATCGGCTCGCCTGGCTGCGACCTGTTCTTAATGACAGTGTCGGCGAGCTTTGCGTTCGGCACGACAATCGTGTCGTTATCGAAGGTCCTGAGCCTTGTAGACCGCCAGCCGATATCCTCGACATAGCCGGCAAGGTCAGCAGACTCCAATTCTATGTAGTCGCCGACGTTTATCGGCCTGTCCGATACGATGGTGACGCCTGCGAAAAGATTTGAAAGCGTGCTCTGAAGTGCGAGGCCTACTGCAAGGCCGCTTAGGCCGAGCGCGGCAATGACCGGCGTGGTTTCTATCTGGAAATAAATGAACACAGCCGAAAGGCCGATGAGGTAAACTATTATTGCCGCCAGCTTTTCAAGGAGCTTTGGGGATTTGTCAATGTGCTGGGCTGCCCTGAACCAGTGCTCTATGACAAGCGTCGAAAGCCTTGAGACAGCAACAGTGACGCATACCGCCCCGATCACGAAGAAAAGGCCGCTTATCCACTGCGCGTGCAGCTCAGAGAACGGCAGGGATATCAGCGCGAGGTAAAATCCCAGCGCTATTATGAGGGCAAAAATCGGCTTTGCAATCCTTTTCAGGACCCGCACGTCTATGCCGAGGTTCAGGTCCCTCATTGTTTTTTCGGCAAACTTCTTGAAAAGGAAATCGAAGAGGACAGCCAAAATGGCGGTGCCTGCAAGTATGGCAAGGAACTGCAAATATTGAGCGAAAAAAACCTCTTCAGCCATCCCGAATCCTCGAATATTTGTACTGGGGAAAAATTATTATATTGAATCCGAAAAACAAAAAATAAGGAATTGGGCAGGCGTGAAAGCCCGCCAACCCGGAAAATCATTTCTTGGCTTTTTCAACCATTCTGCCGATCCAGATTGTCATTAGCACTGCGAGTATTGTGACAAAGATTGCGTAAGCCCATGGCCCGTATGCCGCAAGCGATTCAAGAGCCCCGCCTGGCTTGAACAAAGCGCCTATTGCTTCGTTCCATGCCAGTGCTGCCACCAAACCGAATGCAGCCGTCATCAGTGCGGCAATTTTTTCCAAAACCTCTCCTTTCATGAATCCACCCCCCAAATAAAAGGAGTTGAATGTTTTTATTCCTTTCTGAATCAGAGGAGCAGCTTTCCGAATCTCAGGCTCGCATAAAGCCTTGCGGCCTTGAGCCCAAGCATGTAGCAGATGCCTAGGAAAACGATTGCAATGGAATGCAAAGGCGACTTGTTTTCGATGAACTTGATGCCCCGCGGAGAGCTTACTTCAAGGCCGCCTTTGCCTTTCCACCTGCCTGTCGCCAGGCCGAAATCCGCCGCTGGATTCACCAAAAAGCCGAATTTTATGTCCAGGAATTTGCGTGTTAAATCAGTGGGGTGCTTTTTGTACAAAAGCACGTCGTTCTGATGATATTTCAGGCGCTGGAAAACATAGCCTGCAAGCCCAAAAAAACCCTGCGGCTTTGTTTCCACGTGGTCGTGGACATAATCCGCTTTCACGCTTTTGAATTCATAGCCTGCCTCGATTATCTTGAAGGCAAAATCAGTATCTTCCCGATAATAAAAATAATCCTCGTCATATCCGCCAATCTTCAGGGCGATTTCTTTCCTGAATGCGGTTGAAGTGCCGCCATAGCCGCCATAACTCGAAGTGATGCCGACATTTTTGTCTGTGAAAGGCTCAACAAGGTTTTTCAGCCAGTTTTTTGAGGGAATGCAGTCGTGGTCCATGTTCGCGATTATCTGATAGCGCGCCCTGCGGATGCCTGCATTGCGCGCTTTGCACACACCGTAATTTTTTTCAAAATTGATGAGCGAAACTTTTTTGTTTTTCCCGAAATCTTTTTCAAGGAGCGCCCTTGTGTTGTCGGTGCTGCCGTCGTTTACCACAATAATCTCGAAGTTTGAAGGATAATCAATTGCGAGAATTCCCTTCACTGCCTTCACCACGGTGCCGGCGCGGTTCCTTGTGGCGACAATGACCGACACACCAGGGAATGCCATTTATTTTCCCTCTCCAATGAATTTTTCCAGCCGTTTCACGAGGCTATTCCGCTCGCTTTCCTTTTCGGCCCTGAAATGCTCCGCCTTTCCGATTGCTTCAGGCAGCTTTCCGAGGTCGAAAACCGCGATTGCCTTTTTCCTTTCGTGCATTGCCTTCGCAAGGTCAATTTGGTGGTCGTCAGTGTGCTCGCCGAATTTTTTCAGGCGCGGAACGATTATAAGCGGTTTTTTGAATTCGAGGGCGTTGATTATGGCGCCAGCGCCTCCGTGGGAAATTATGACATCGGCTTTTTCGAATTCTTTTGAGAATTCCTCCGGAGGCAAAAATTTTTCGGACCCGAAGTTTTTCGGCTCATATGCCGAGCTGCCTGTCTGTGCGAAAATCTCAGCCTTTATTTTTTTGCTTTCAGCCAGAGAATCGATTTTTTCAAGCAGCCTGTCGAACTGCTGAGGGTGCGTTCCGAGTGCAATGAAAATGCGCATTAAAACACGCTCCCGCAGAATTCGGCTTTTGGGAAGAATTCAAGGTTTTCCTTCCATTGCACAAGGAAAAGGTTTGAAATTTTGTACATTATTTTTCCGCTCAGGCTCGGCTCCTTTATCCTGCAGAAGGATTCGATGAATGCGACTTTTTTCCCGAAAGCGCGCGCGATAATGCAGAATGGGACGGCAGTGTCGGCGCCTGTGCTTACCACAAAATCAGGCTTTTCTTTGAGGAAAACCCGGAGTGCCTGGAAAAAATTGATTGCGAGTTTAATCGGGTTCCTTATCGGGCAGGCCACAAAATAGGTTTTTTCCTTTTTTGCAAGCCCGATGCCGTTCGCCCTCTTGTCGGTTACATAAAAATGCTCTTTTCCCTTCCATGCCGCTTCAAGCTGGAGCAATTCCGTGAGATGGCCTCCGGCCGAGGCAGCCAAACAGATTTTCATATGCGCACGCCATTGCGTTTTCAGATGTATATCTTCTGGAAATAAGAGAGAAGGAAAACAGTTAAACAGATTATGGCCTGCATGCCCAAAATTATTAGTACAACCTTTGTTTCAGTGAACCTGCCCCTGCGCATCACCCATTGGGTCAGCGAGCCGCCTTTCGGGTCGGCTTTGAGCGTTCCGTCTTTCTGTGGGAGGCCGAAGCACTCGCTTTGGAATTTGTGCCTTGCCTTGAAAACAAGCTCTACAAAGAAAAGCGACATGAGAAGGATGCCTATTTTTTCGAGGTCGCCGACGATTGCCATTGTGGCAATGCCTGCGCCCACCATCAGGGTGAGGGAATCGCCGCCGAAAACCTTTGCAGGGAACCAGTTGAGCCTCAGGAAAGCAAGAAGCGCGCCCATGAGGGCCACGCCGATTATGACCGCTTCAATGCTTCCCGAATAGAGCGCTATCGCGGTCAGCGTGCTTATTATCATGAGGCCGAGGCCTGCTTCCAGCCCGTTGAGCCCTGCAAGCATGTTTGCCGCATTGCTTGCGCCTGTGATTCCTATCGGGACAAGCAGCAGGGAATAGTATATGCCGAAACCAACATACCCTATAAGCGGGATATAGAAGGGGGGATTGTTGATGTTTATCGCCATCAGGGGAAGGGCTGCAAACATCGGGATAAGGGCATGCTGCCATTGCCTTATGCCGTCCCTCCATCCCAAAAGGTCATCCATCAATCCCAAAAAGCCGACCATTGCAATGGTCGCAAAGCCGGCGAGCAGCATTGTGAGGTCCATTTCAAAGGGAAAAAAATTTTGCAGGTAGGAATAAAAGAAAATTGAAAGCATTATCGCCGAGGAAAAGCCAAGCCAGACAGCAATGCCGCCCATTTCCGGAATTTCAGGCATTCCTGCCTTGTTCATGTCTTTTCCTACAAGGCCGCGCTTTTTCATGCGCCCGATGAGCTTCGGCAGCACCAAAAAAGTCGCAGTGAACGCGCAAAGGAAAAATAAAAAAAACGCCGGCCACATAAGGCCCGCCCCAACCCAGGAATTCACTGGCCCCATCCGAAGGCTTCCTTTTTAACCCTGAAAATCTTGATTGTGTCGGTTCCGGAAGACGCCTTGTATATTTCCTCGAAATATTTCATTGCTTCCGGGTCATGGAACCAAAGTTTTGCAAGCGTCGAATTATTGACAGTGGAAAGCATCCTTGCAAACCCTGAATTGTCTTCTTCCCTGTAGTCCCAGACAGGCACGCCGTTTTCGGTTTCAAGCGGCGCCAGGCTCCAGGCATCAGGCAAGGTCGCAAAGCTCTTTTCAGGGAACTCGTAGACAACGCAGTTATACGCGTTCTTGTCAGCAACATATTGGCACGGATACTGGAAGTTCGCATAAGGCAGGCTGCTGCCGGCATTCGGCGGCTGCGCAAACATCAGCAGGTTGAGCAGATAAGAGTTCTTGTCAAAATCGCTTGGCTTTGTCTGGAACGCGTATGTTGCCATCGAGCTGAAGCCCTGGAAAAGGCCGTTGTCCACCAGAATATAATCCGGCTTCCATTCGTTCGCCAGTTCAAGGCTTTCGTTGAGGTCCTGCGCCATCAAAAATTTGCCGTAGCCGCCGTCGCTTATGTCCCATTGCACGTTCCTGTTGTCCGCGAAAACGCTTTTGCCTGCAACAAATGTAATCCAGTGGCCGTAACTCCACCAGTTCAGGTATTTCGCGCCTGCCGGAGTGTTGTCCTTCATCCAGAAAAGCGTGCTTTTCCAGAGCGGGTCCACTTCAATGTTCGGCTCGTTCTGTGTCGCAAAATAGAGGCCCATTGCAAAGCCGCCGAGCATCATGAATGCAAGCGCAAAAATAACTATTTTTGATTCCAACGCCTTGAAGTTCTTCAGGTCCTTGAAATAATAAAAGATTATCCCTGCGACCGCGCCCCCTGCAAACGCCATCGGAAGGCCGAAAATATAAGTGAATTTCAGCTTATACCAGGCCATCAGGAGCGACGATGCAATCCAGAGGAAAACAACTGGGGAAAGATAGTCTTTTTTGTTGAACCAGACGTACAAGGGCATTAGGGCAAGCGCAGCATATGCGAACCATACAAGAATGCCGTACTTGTAGCCGAAGTGCGGGTTGCCTGCGCCCTCTTCGCCGACAGTCGACATGAAAATATCCGTCGACTGGATGCGCGAACTGAACATGCCGTTAGGGTCGAGCACTGCAATAATCACGAACACTACCACCGCATAAAGCGCTAAAACAACAAGGCCCCTCAGCAGTTTTTGCCTTCCCTCGGCGTCCTTTATCCCGAAGAATAAAAGGAACAAAAAGAAGCCGAATATCAGGGCAAGGAAAACAGTGACGATTACAGTGGTGACAATGTTTTCTTCCGCAAAGCTGATGAAAGGAAGCGCCTTTCCCGAATAGTCAAGCATTGTGCCGAACCAGCCTGTGCCATCCGACAAAACCGCAAGCGAAGCGAAAGCAAGGGAAGCAAGGAGGTAAAGCCCTGCAAAGGCCACGGTCTTGCTCCTGGAATTGGATTGGGAGGCAAAAAGCAAAAGCCCGAAAGGGAAAAACAATATCAAAAGAATCGGTATAATGAGGAAGAAGCCCCACGTGGCAGCCATTCCCGCAAACAGGATACCAGCAAGGAGTGCGTTGATTATGTGGCTTTTGTCAAGCTTCGGTTCTTTTAATGCACGCAAGAAAAAGAGCAGGCCTCCGACAAGCCAGAAAAACCCAAGTGCATCGCTTTCAAACTCCGCAGTCCTGTAAACATAAGCAGGCATTACTGCCGCAAGGAATGCGGTGACATAACCGGCCTTTTTGCCCCATAACTCTTTTCCAACAAAATAGCACAGGATGCAGATAATAGTGCCATAGAATGCGGGCAGGATTTTCACAATCTCAACCAAAAGTTCGCGCGAATAAGGCCCGAACATCGTGAACAGCTTGAAAACACCGACACAAATGTAATAGAAAAAGACCTCGTTTGTTGGAAGCACCCTTGAAGCATCAGGCAATTCAAAATAGCCGAGCGGGTCTACAGGAGGCAGCTGGCCGTTCACGAGATAAAATTCCATCATTCTCGAGGCAAAAAAAGGGTCGAAGCCGAAAAAATACTGGAATCTCGGCTGGAAGTTCTGCGTCCTCAGCGCATAACCCAAAAGCAGGATGATTGCAAGGAAAGCAAATTCTTCTTTTCCAAGCCCGCCTTTTTTAAGCACAAGGAGGAAAAGCAGCCCGAAAAGAACAGGCTGGAACACCACAGCCCAGTAAACCCCTGCCCAGCCGGCAACAAAGCCGACAAGCACAAAAAGAACCGCAATCAAGGCGATGAGGCCTGTCCACAAATCGAATTTTGGGGATGCTGCGCCTTTGCCGCCTTCCTTCATTGGACCTTCTTTTGCTTCGGCTGTTCCAGCTTTCTTCAACCCGAACATGGCGCCCTCTCAAAAAAATGTATATTATATCAAAGGACAAAAAATAATCACATTTGTCCTTTGATAACTATCAAAAGACATTTAGAAAATATCATTATTAATGTCTTTTGATATTAATGGAGAAAAGGAAGATATAAATACTTTATGAAAAAGAACAGGGGTTCATTTCTTTCCGGCTGGCTTGAGCATTTTTTCCTGCGCTGAAATGATGTCCTTGTACCTTTCCTTCAGTTCAGACATTTCCTTTTGGATGAAGGAATGCCTTTTTTCCAGTTTTTCAGGAATCGCCTTTTTGTTTTTCTTCAAATAATCATATATCGCCTCGTGCAACGCATCAACCGCCAGGACAGAGCAATGGATTTTTATTGCCGGCAGCCCGCCAAGGCCGTCAACAACGCCCTGGTTCGACAAACCAATCGCCTCATCAAGGGTTTTCCCGATGGAAATATCTGCCACTGTCGAGGACGTGGCTATCGCTGCCGCGCAGCCGAAGGTCTCCCACTTTATGTCCTTCAAAACATCCCTGCCTTTCTTGTCCTTTCCAACTTTAATATACAGATACATTACGTCCCCGCACACTATGTTGCCAACTGTCCCGATTCCGTCAGGGTTTTCCATTTTTCCCATGTGGTGCGGCTTCAGGAAAGCATTTCTCACTTTTTCAGAATACATTTTC
>JAPLVS010000078.1 GCA_026396995.1 Candidatus Iainarchaeum sp. | reverse complement strand
AGACTTATTGTGAGCCACTTCATGCCCGATATAATAGGAAACACGCGCGCCTTCGGGAGGCAGGAGTTCAGGTGCACCAACTGCAATGCAAAATACAGGCGCATCCCATTGAGCGGGAAATGCTCGAAATGCGAAAAAGGAAACCTAATCCTCACAATAGCGCCCGGCAGCGTAATCAAATATCTCGACATCGTAAAAAAAATCGTGAAAACCTACGGGCTAAGCGATTACCTGAGCCAAAGGATTGCGCTCATAGAGGAAGAAATAAACTCGGTCTTCAAGGACGACAGCGTTTCGCAGAAATCATTGGGCGATTACACATAGCAAAAAAAGAAATTTACCTGAAAGCTAGGTAAACCAGGATTGCCAGAACCACAACCAGCAGGGCAATCTGCAAATCCCTGTTTCTCCAGAGAAGGCCGAGAAAATTTTTCAGGCCAAGGGCGCTTGAAATCCGGCAAAGGCCGCTATAACATGTATAAGGGATGCCTGCACAATATGAAAGCCAGTTTTTCGGCTTCTTCAAATCCGCAAAGGTTGACAACGGCACCTTTTTTTCCTTCGACAAAAGAATCCTCACGATTTTTTTCGCATCGTTCCTTCTCAATGCCGGCTGCCCGACTGAGAATTCCGCATCCGGCTCGAACTCGTTCTCAAGGCCGGCTGCAGAAAGCGCCAGCACAGGCGCACCCAACAGAATCTCTTTCTTCGAAGGGTCGAAAAGCCCTTTTTCAGAACTGAAGCCCTGCACGATTTTTTTCCCCTCGTCGCCGGCTTCGTCTACAATGCAGTATTCAAGAAAATAGCGCGGGCGGAAAAAGAGGGAACATGCCCTTATTTCAAAATCCCTGATGCCGCGCTCTTTGAGTTTTTTTTCCAATTGGTGCGTGGCCTCGGTTTTGCCGAACCGTATTGAAAAAAAACTGCCTGCAAGCCTTGGCATTTAGCAGCCTTCAAAAAAATAAAAGGAAAGGAGTTTCTCCTTTCATTTCTCTTTTTGCTTGACTATTTTGACCCTGCTCGGCGTTATGAGGACGCGGTCAGTGGAAATCCTTGCGATGTCGCCGTCGATTTCCATTATCTGACCCTTGAGCCCTGTTATGAGCTCCTTCAGTTTTATCGCGTTCCTTTTTGCAAGGCCGTCAATGTTCAGCAGGACAATATTGCCTTCCCTGGCCTCTTTCATGACCGCGGCTGCATCCTCCTGGCTGGACAGAGTCATTGGCTTGACAAAAGCGTCCGCATCCTCATACTGACTTTCCTCTTCGACATCGAGGGTATTCAAAAATTCCTCGAGGTCAATTCCTTCCGACTTCTTGAAAATCTTGTTAGTAAAAGACAACTACATCACCCCATTGAAAAAGACGTACTTATAGTATCGAAGCAATTTATTTTAATATTAACGCAGGGAACTTAACACAGGGAAATGCACAGGCATTCACAGGGCGTTGTTTAAAAACAGAAAGAATGCGGGGAAAACGTTAGGAATCCAAACTATTTCTTGTTTTATACCGATTGGTGGAACAACAATTGGGGGCAAAAATTTGGCCGAACAAAACCTTTTTGAAGGGCTGGCTGGCGAGAGCAGGGTTTTCAAAAATCGCGAGAAAATAACCCCGCATTACACGCCGGAAAAGCTGCCGTTCAGGGAAAAACAAATAAACGAAATGGTGCTGGCGCTGAAATCCGCGCTCACAGGCCAGAAAGCCGACAACATCTTCCTTTACGGCAAGACCGGCACAGGAAAAACAGCCTGCACAAGGCATGTCCTGGCACAGCTCGACGAATTCATCCAAAAAAACGGGCTGGCGGCAAAGGCAATTTACCTGAACTGCAGGAATTACAACAGCAAATACAAGGTGCTGAGCACAGTTGTACAGGACATGTACCCAGACAAGGACTTCATCGGATACAGCGGTTCGTTCATTTACGAAAAACTCACGGAATTCTGCTCTGAAAAAAAACTCTCGGCAATAATTGCGCTCGACGAAATAGACAAGGTGAAAGACCTCGACGATTTGGTGTATGCCCTCACAAGGGCCAACGACGAAATAAAAAAAGGCGCTGTTTCAGTCATAGGCATAAGCAACATGCTCACATTCAAGGAAAGATTGGACCCGCGCACCAAAAGCTCGCTCTGCGAAAAAGAGCTTGTGTTCCCGCCGTACAATGCGCAGGAATTAATGAAAATCCTTGAGGCAAGAGCGAAAGAGGCATTCAAGGAAGGCGTTGTAATGGATTCCGCAATAAACCTTGCCGCAGCAATCGCTGCACAGGAATCAGGCGACGCAAGGACAGCGGTAATGCTTTTGCTTCGCGCAGGAGAAATCGCAGAAAAAGAGGGAAGCGCGAAAATTTCCGACAAGGAAGTGGAAAAGGCAAGGAAAAGCGTCGAAGAACAGATTGTTTTCGAAATGATTTCAACCCTGCCGGAACAGCAGCAGTTGGTGCTCCTCTCAATCGCAAAACTCACAATCGAAAAAAAAGGCGTGCGGAAACTGAAAGGCGAAGAGGAAGGCATCCTTTTTTCCGGGGAAATTTTTGATGAATACAAAAGAATCGCAGCCTCCTACAAGGAAAGCCCTGTGAGCACGCGCTGGTTCCAGCAATACATCAACGAACTGGAAATGTACGGCCTTCTCTCCACCACGGCTTCAGGCAAAGGCCTCCGCGGAAACACAAGGCTCATAAAGCTCTCAATGGACCCGAAAGAAATCAGGACTACACTGGAAAAGCAGCTCAACCAGTAAAACCTCTGAAACAGGGAAAAAAGCGAAGGAAAATCGCATCCGCAGCAGAAATGAATATAATTTCCTTTGCCCACTATTTAAGTATGGCAAAGCCTGCGAGGATAAAAACTCCAGCCGATGTAAGGGGGTTAACCATTACAAGAGACCCCAAGAAAGGGGCAATAGAAATCGGCGAAGGCCAGTTTGGCACCTGCTTTACTGGGCGCATCCGCTGGAAAAACGGCACAAGGCACAGGGTGGTTGTAAAAAGATTCAACCCTGAAGGCTGGATAACCCATTCCAGGTCTCCCCAAAAACCCTTCGCTGAAGGCCGCAGCGGCCCAATGACCAGTAAGGAAGCCGAACACTACCAGAAAGTAATCGATGAGCTTCGCATGGCCGGAGTGAGAGTGCCGAAAATGGGCATATATCAGGTCACTGAAAGGGATGCTGAAGCAAACAGATGGCAACTGCGAAAAGGCGAGTGGGTCCTTGTTTCAAACCTTTTCGGCGGAACAAAAAGAGGCTCTCTGTTGGATGGGGATTTGGCATCCTCTCCGACAAAGTGGAGCGCTGATGCCAGGCGTGACATAATCGACCAGGCTACAAGGATTGCAAACACAGGCTATGGCGTTTCAAATGATTGTATAAAATTTTTTGAGGGGCGGGGGGACAAAAAAGGAGTGGTTATAGATATCGATTACCAGGCCTTAAGCCTCCACGAAAACAGGGGCAGCCCTGAAGGCAATGCCGAGAAAATTGCCTCCCTTGCAGAAAAACTGGCAGACCCAAGCTTGCCCTGGTGGAAACTTATGGGAATTGCCCTGAAAAGAGTTGACAGGAAAAGCGAGAAGGGAAGCCGCCTTGAAAAAGCACTCCTAAAAGAAATCCAAAAAAGACAAAGCCGGTTCGAAAGATACACTGTAAGGGATGCAGGCGATGTGGTTCGCGGAATAATATCATTCGAGCGCACCTATGACCCGCGGCCTTGCACGGCCGCAGAATTAAAATCCCTATTGAGGTCGACAATAACAAGCGAGGGAGAACTGGAAAGGATATTGGACTTTATGGGAGCCAGAGCCAGGGAAAAAAAATGGATAAAACTGGAAACAACGCTAAGAAATGAGGACCCGGACATGGAATACGCCATCAGATATGACAAAGAAACCGGAGTGTTCAGCGTACTCCGAAGGAAAACCAGGGAAAAACCGGCAAAGCCAATTGGCAGCCGCTAAAATTTTGTTCTTTTCACGCCGGCTTTGGGCAGATATAGTTCGCCCAGTTGAAGGCCCATTTTGCCTGGATCTGCTCTTTGGCGCCTTCAAGGCCTTTCTCTATTTTTTCAGGGTTCCAGAAGAACGAATAGTTTCCTGCCGAGTCCTTTGCAATGCAGATTTCCTCGCTTGAAATTTTTTCAACCACTGCCTTGAAGTCGCCGACGCCTGTACCTGCCTGCTGCAATGAAACGCTCTGCCCTGCCTGCCAGGCAAGGCCGTAAGGCGATGCAATGACCGAAACGCTTTCACCTTGGTCCATGCAGGCAGGCTGGATTGCCATTGCATCCGCGAAAGCCGAATAAAATATTGTTTTCAGGAAAACCCTTTCGCCATTCTTGACCGCCGAAGCCCACTTGAAGCCGAACGCCTTGTCCTTGCTGTCCTGGATTTTGCACAGGCCCACCACTTCGCTGGATTTTGAATCGCCTTCGCCGTAAGGCAATGCATTGTTCTGGAAATCGCTGCAGGCAAGATAGGGCGAAGCTGCGATGCCTGTCCAATAGGAAAGTGCGGGGGATGTCATGCTCAGAATGCCTTTCACGCCCACAGGCAAATAGAATGCCTGTGCCTGGCTGTTCACGCTCTGTATCCCGAGGATTACAGGCATTGGATAGCTTGGCAAAAACATTATTTCGTTTGACGGGTTTATGACAAGGACCTTGCCGCGCTCGCTGAGGTTCAGTTCCTCGAGAGAGGTTTTCTTCGAAGTGAGGTAAACTGTCTTGCCTTTTGCTGCCACAGTGGAAATAAGGCCGTTGTTTACTGTCGCAATTGACAGCGGCTCGTTTTGGTTCACGAAGCCGATGCCATAGCCTTTCCTTTCAATCTTGCCGTCCTCGTCTGTTCTCGTGGTGCCGACAAGGCCGTTGAAAGGAAGCCTGTAGAAAGGCGAATCCATTGTTTCGACGCCTGCACCGTGCACTTTTTCCATCTTTACAACAATCTTTGCGGCAGGAATTCCGCCTTCAAAGAACTTGTAGTCGCCTTTTTCGAAGGAAAATTCCAGTTTAACCCTGTAAAGCCCTGGCTCTGCAAGGTCGGCTGGCTCGAATTTAAGCCTTTCAAAGTCTGTGATGTAAGCAGGCCACGGGCTTGAAGAACTGGCGAACCACGAAGGAGTGGAGAAAAACGAGTTTTTGTAATAATCCCCGAAGTCTTTCCTGAAATCCTCGGAGAAGCCGTCAGGCATAAGGTATGCCTGGAATTCGGTGAGTGCTGCTGCGCCTGTTCCGCCGGCTGCATCGATTTTGTGCAATTTTTTCACCAATTCAATCATGAACTGGGTTGCATCGCAGTAAACAAACTCTCCGCTTGCCTTTTTGTCGCACTGGTCGATTGCGACAGGCTCGCTTTCGCCTGCAGTGAAAGACCAGTTGAACAAAACCCTGGGAACCGCGCTTTTGCCTGTAACACCGTAAACATCGCCCCAGCCGATGCACGCAGTCTGCTCCTTCAATTTGAGCTTGACATTGAATATGCCGAGGCCTGCATTCGCAAGCAAAACCTTCACTTTATTGTACGCTTCGGAAACCTTGCCGCTCAGGCCTGCCTGGTCAGTGTACCCTGCCGCAAGCCCTATCTGCAATTCCGTTTTTGCAGCCGGCGGATTAACGCCCATTACGCGCACAATCACTTTCGCGCTCTGCCCGGCTTCAAGCACGAACAGGCCTGTTGTGGTTTCAGGAGGCGGGGTTCCGCTATCGCCGCCTTGCGAGGGCTGGCCTTCGTTGCCGGAAGAGGACTGGGAAACCTGCAGCGTGCCATCCTTTGCATCTGTTTTGCTTCCGTCAGAATTCTGGGCTGTCAGGGCATAAGTATAATTCCCGTAAGCAAGCAGTTCACCGCTGCTGTTCTTTCCGTTCCACTGGACCGTGCTTCCGGAAACAAGGCCGCTGTCAAAAACCAGGTGGCCCGAGAAATCATAAATTTTCACCTGTATTTTGGCAATCCCTGTGCCGGTTGCAGCAAATGTTGTCGTGCCGGAAACATTGTCGAACGGATTGGGCTGGTTGCTAGTTCCTGTAAGCGAAAACTCGTCTGCAAAGAAAGCGGTTATCCCATTTTCCTGTGGCAACTCTGGCGCAGGCGGAGCAGTAATTCCGACCCTTATTATGCCTGTTCCGCCGCTCGGCGTCGGAGTTGCGCCTGTAAGGTTGAATGTTGCAGTTACGGTTTTATCTGAGCCCATTATAAACTGGCATCCTGTGGAGGTGCCGGAACAGGTTCCACCTAACCAGCCTGCAAAAACACTGTCCGGTGCATTGCCTGCACCGATAACCATCGTGGTGTTGGAGTTAACATTATCAGAACATGCAAACCTGTCGCAGGCTCCTACATCGCACCAGCCCGGAGAGCAGCAGCAGTTGGTCCCGGAGTTGCCGGCAAACCCGACATAGCCGTGCCCGTTGCCTGCTATTGCCACAGTTATTTTATGAGTGGCAGGCGATGCTGACGGCGCCGGAGTTGCACTTGGTGTCGGAGTTGCGCTAGAGGTCGGGGTTGGGCTCGGCGTCGGAGTTGCGCCTGGTGTCGGCGTCGGCCCTGTCGCGGCGGCGCTTTCGCATGAAATAACCGGCATCTGGCTTGTGCTTGGAGTGATTATTTTGCCGCCGTTTTCAACAAGCTCTATCCTGCAATTATAGCCTTCGCATCCTTTGACCCAAAAGTCCTTTACAACAACTTTCGTGCTGCCGACATTTGAAATTGTCCATGTTGTGGCAATGTCTTTCTTGCTGCCTGTGAAAGGCGCTATTACATCCGAGCCTTTGCTGATTGTGATAAGGGAATTCAGGCATTCCCCGTTATAACAGCCGTTGCCGCACAGGCAGTCCGCGGATGAAGTGCAGCCTGCTGTAACGATTGTGGTTTCTGCAGTGTCTGTTGCACCCGAACCATCTGAAACCGTCAGCACCACAGTGAAAGAGCTTTTGGAATCGTAAGTGTGCTCGACAGTAGCGCCTGTGCCTGTCTTGCCGTCCCCGAAATCCCACGAATAGGTTGTTGCATTAAGGCTGCAGGAAGCGTCGAATTTTACTTTCAATGGGGGTTTTCCGCTCAGAGGGTCTGCGGTAATGCAGGCTTCAAGAACGTCAGCCGAGCCTGTGCCGACAGCAATGAAACCAACCTTTTCTTTGAGGTGGCTTCCTCCGTTTTTTTCCGCAACCATGAGCTTGGCGCCTGTATTGGTCAGGGAAGTAAACCTCATTATCGACCAGTCGGCGCCGTTAGTCGACTGCATGTCTGCAAGAAGCGTCGGCGGGTTGTCAAACTTGAAGGATATCGCTTTGACCTCGTCAGAAACCATAATGCCGTTCTTCACCACGACTTTTTTGCCGTCAATCCAGTCTACGCCAGGAGTGATTGCAATATAATCGATTTCCTCGGCAGAGTGCCAGTCGAACCATCCAGGCTCGTCAATCCACGCATCAAAGCCGTCCTTGAGATCGTCACCCCACGTTAAGCTGATGCTGAATAATGGAATAAGATAGAGGTCGAGATCATGCGGCATGTTCCTTACTGTTGCGTTGTCCGCGCCATTGAAAGTGGAAATCTCTGAAATTACGAAAGGCGGCACTGAAAATTTAGGCTTGAACAGTATGGTTGCAACCGGGTGCCTGTACCACAAGTAAGCCAGGACGCCGCCTAGGCCTGTGAGCATTGGGGCATGTGCGCGCCCGGCCTGGATTTCGAACTTGCCGGCCTTGAAGCGGCCTTTTTCTGCGACAATATACGGCACGTTCAGTTCTCCGTCGAATACCTTGTCGCCTATCTTCTGGAGCATTATTTCAAAGCCTGTCTTTGTAATGTTCCTTATCCTTGGAGTGACATACTCGCACAGGTTCTTGGCAGTAGTGGGATTATCGCAGCCCTCGATAGATTTCGCCACAACAATCGGGTCTGAGAAGGATTTTGTGAAAGAAACAGATTTCCAGGTTGTGCCGACTTTTGCAATGCCGGTTTCCATCTGGAACTGTTCTTGGGGCTGCATGTGGTAAAGCACCTGGGTGCTCAGGTCCTTGTATGTTGTCACGGTGCCATCGGACTTTTTTAACTCAACACCGTACAAGTATGGGCCTACATCCAAACCTGCAAAACTCATCGTGTACTCGTTCCCGTTGACCCAGCCGGAATCCTTCACGCTTGCAGCGGATTCAGCCGATACACTCCCGAAGCCGACTAAAACACGGATTTGCACCACATCTTCGCTGTCATCCTTGAAAGCGACATTGCCGTCGTTCGGAATAATGCCGTCGCTCGCCCCTACAATCAGCAGCTTAGCGAAAGCATTGCTTGAAAAAACCAGCAGCAGGAGCAAAACTGCAAGTGCAACTTGGCGCTTCAATTCAACCACTTCCTCCCTTAACCAAATCGTCAATGCTCACGACAGCATATTCTGTCTGCGACAAAAACTTGTTGGCAATGCTTATGGGATAAACGCCAGTCGTTTCGCTCTGGCCAAGGTACCTGCCCATAACCTTGCCGCCTTCGATCCATACTTCGACCTCTGCATTGCTGCTTGATGCAACAAACCAGACATCCAGTAACAGGCCGTTCTTGTAGGCCGAAGACTGCTTAAGGCCTGTGATGCCTTTCGAAGAATTCCCATTCACATAATCAAGGGCGCTGAAGGAATCAAGTTCGAACACAATGCTTTCGCGCGGCTTTGCGGTGAAAGATTTTTCCACGGCCTTCACGTCGAAATCGCTTCCGCCGCCCTGCTTTGCAAACGAATTGATTTTCCAGGAGAACGAAACGCTTTCAGGCAGATTGTCTTTTGCCGCTGTTTTTGTGAGTTCAACGCCTGCATTATTGATTCCAATGAACGGGTATTCCGCGTTCCTGTTCTCGAAAAAGCACTTGTTTGTGATTGTTGCAGCAACAGCCGCCTCTGCCAGGTCGAATATGTACTTGTCCATTGAATAGCATGAAGCCGGATCGTTGATTATCGCTTCGAAAATGCCGATATGCCTTTGCGAAGGCGAGCCCTCGAAAGAGCCGCTCACAGAAATCGGGTAAATGCCCTGGAATACCTCTGGGCCTGAAGCCTTGAAGGAAACGCTTTTCGCATCTGTCGCATTCAATACAACGCTTTTGAGCGGCATTTCAAGCGCGCTCGAAAAATTGATTGTAATCTTTTTCGGGCAGTTTGTTGAAACAACATTGAATGTGCCCTGTGCGCCCTTTGCCACAACCGCCGGGTCCTTCGGTTCGATTTTAACGCAGTCAATGAGCGACAGGCCGCCGCCGGCTTTTACCGGAATCTGCGCCACATAGTCATTATAGCCGGCCTTGGTAACTTTGACTGTCACAACATCCGCAAGGGCAGGATTCGCACCGCTTGCCTGCGTGAAAGAAAAATTGCCTGAAGCATCTGACTGCACAGAGCCCAGAACAGTGCTGTTCAGCGATACCTGCACTATTGCACCCTGCAGCACCGCAGTTTCATTACTGGAATCCTTGACTATTCCGGAAACTTTTACCGGAACCCCGCCAACCAAAAACAGCGGGAGGTCCTCGACAGCCAGATAATTTTCATATAAAACCGTGAAAAACATTTT
>JAPLVS010000071.1 GCA_026396995.1 Candidatus Iainarchaeum sp. | reverse complement strand
GGCATTTTTTCAAACAAATGCGTTCCATCCGAGCCAGAAAGGACAGGGCTTGCCGGGTCGCCCAAAGGGACTGTAAGATCGGCCCTGTAAAGCTGGAGCAAAGCATTCTGCAAGGCCTGGCCTGCCGGCCCTGCAACCTTCACAAGAATGTCGCCGTAAGTCTGGACAGACCAGCCGACAACCTCCACGAAAACGCTTGTTGTGCCGGAATTGTTGGAATTGTCCTTCACGGCAAGTTTTACCTCGAAAACACCCTCTTTTGAAAAAGCATGCGAAACATTTTGGCCTGTAGTTGCAGTAGAGCCGTCCCCGAAATCCCACGAATACGATTTTATAGAACCGTCAGGGTCGAACGAATCAATGCCTGTGAAATCCACGGAAAGCGGCTTCTGTCCGAACAATGAACTTGCATTTATTTTTGCAATGGGATTAAGGTTGACGCCTGGCTCGATTACCTGTATTTTCCTGCCTCTGGTGCCTGTGGCGCCCTTGCCGTCCTTCACAGTTAGAGCAACAGTGAAGTCCCCTGCGCCGCTGAAAGAATGCGAAACTGCCTTTCCGCTTGCAGTGGCACCGTCGCCGAAATCCCATTCATATGAGGCAATGGTGCCGTCATCGTCCTTTGAATCCGATGCATCGAACACCACGAACAGCGGCTTTGCGCCGAAATAAGCGCTTGCATTGAAAATCGCAACCGGCTTGAGGTTGTCCGGTGCCGATGTGTAGGACTGAATCAAAACAGAATCTGTTGCTGCTGCGCCGTCATCATCCTTGACTTCCACTGTGACAGTGAAATCGCCTGCAGAGGAAAAGAGATGCTTTACAGTATTCTTGTTGATGCCTTCCTCGGCAGCAGAGCCGTCGCCGAAATCCCATTTATAAAACACTATCGAGCCGTCAGGGTCGAAAGATTTTGCTGCGCTGAATTCAACCTCAAAGTGGGCTGCGCCGTGATAAACATTCGCATCCATTATTGCAACCGGCTTCCAGTTTGCGGGACCGGACACGACCTGTATCGAAACCGAATGCGTTGAAGCCGCATTACTGTTGTCTTTCACTGTAAGCTTTGCAGTGAATGTTCCTGCCGAAGTGAAAGTGTGCGAAACCACCTGCTTTTGCTCTCCTTCATCGCTTTCATTGTCCCCGAAATCCCACCTGTATGAAACAATCGAGCCGTCAGGGTCATAGGACTGGGAAGCATCAAAGGAAACTTTGTGCGGAACCGCCCCATAATAATAATTGTTTCCTAATTCGAATGACGCAATCGGTTTCAGGTTTTCCTTCACAGCCTTGTCAAGCACCTGCAATGGCACTGCCAGCGTGCCTGAAGCGCCGTCGTCATCCTTTATTGTCAGGGAAACACTGTACTCGCCGGCACTGTTAAAAGTGTGCGACACTTTCCGGCCGCTTCCAGTCGAGCCGTCGCCGAAATTCCAGGAATATGACTGCACTGTGCCGTCATAATCAAAGGCGGCTTCGGCATTGAAATCCACTGAAAGCGGGGAATAGCCGTAATATGGTTTCATGCTGAAAAGCGCTATCGGGGAAAGGTTCTGGCCCTCAGGCTTGACCTGTATCGCCATTGAAATAGTGCCGGAAGCATTCTTGTCGTCCTTCACAGTGAGGGAAACAGTATAGGTTCCGTCAGAAGTAAAAATGTGCGACGGCTTCACAATGGCTGCCTTGCCGCCGTCCCCGAAAT
Source organism: Candidatus Iainarchaeum sp. (assembly GCA_026396995.1). GTDB lineage: Archaea > Iainarchaeota > Iainarchaeia > Iainarchaeales > DTGL01 > JAPLVS01. Next base: position 36,007 of record JAPLVS010000071.1, on the reverse strand, counting down.
CCCAGGCATAAGAGGCAATTATGCCGTCAGGGTCAGAGGAACCGGAAGCATCAAATTCTACGGCAAGCGGGGCCTTGCCTGCATACTTGCTTGCAGTGAAGAGCGCAACCGGCCTGAAATTCTGCCCTGCCAGTTCAGGCGCAAGGCCGACACTTGCCGGCGTTGTGGAACCGAAGTCAACCACAGGCAATACAACACTTTTCAGGATATAGCCTGAAGCCGAAATATTCGCAGTGAAAGTTTTCGACGCATCCTGCAAACCGATAGGAATGCTGGCAGTCCCGTCAGCATTCGTGTCAACAGAAACAAGCCATGTTGCGCCCATGTAAATTACTGCCCTCGCTCCGGCTATCGGCGTGCTTTTTCCGGCATCGACAACCAGGAAATACAATTTTTTGGACAGTGCCGTGAGGACAGGCAGGTTCAAGGTGGCCTGTGCGGTCTGGCCGCCGGAAACAACTATTTCCTTTTGCTCTGCAGTCCTGCCGTCGCCTGCATCGCAGAAAGCATTGTATTTGCCTGGCGTGAGCGAATCAAACAAAACAGAACCGCTTTCCTTTGTGAAATCCGTGAAATATGCGCCTGAAACCGCATTGGCAAGCTTTACCTGGACATTCTTGACCGGATTGCCTGAACTGTCCAGGACCTTTACAGAAAGCGAGCCCTTGAGCGCAGGGTCATCGGAGTCTTTTTTCAGGAAAAACCCGATGGTTTTGCTTGCATACTCTGTTGTGAGCTGCTGTGTGGCATCCTTATAGCCTGAAGCGCTCGCAGAACCGAAAAACACCCCACAGTTCAGCGGAATTTCAGCCTCGAAAGGCACAAGTTCGTTCTGCATGCCGTTTACCGGTGCAATGCTCACAGAACTCGAGCCGGTGCAGTAAAAAGTTATTTTTATGGTTCGGTCAAGAATCCTCAATTTCGAATCGGAATCGAAAACCTCTATTTTTATTTTAGGCGCAAACAAGGCCTGGGATTTCTTTACCTTCACGGAATAAGGCTTGTCCGAAGAGATAAGCGCGCTGGGATAAGAATACTTGTCATAACCTTCGGCGCTGACTTCAATCGATGCCTTCACGCTCTTTGAAGAAATGTTGACATCAAGGAAGCCGTTGGCATCGGTCTTGCCTGAAACGCCCCCGGTCTCGCCTTCAAGGGTGATTTTCACTTCGGCACCGCTTATTCCCGCATTGGTGTCATCGCCCAAAACAAGGATTCTCGCAGTGAAAGAGCCTTGGGATGATGGCGACGGCAAAAGCAATAAGAGCCCGAAAACCAAAAGCAAAAAAACCAGGCCGATGAAAACCATGAAGGACGGCAGAACCTTGTCAATCGGGTCCACAATCTTATAAATCGGCACAAACCTGTTGATTTTGTCCAAAAGCGAATAATATTTGTCTTCTATGCCATAATAAAATTTTTTCACAGATTCCAAGGCCATAAGCACACCACAAAGGCAGATTACATTAATTCATGTTATCCAGTAAGGATTTGGCTTCTTTCTGTTTTTATATATATTCTTCTTTCTATAAAGGAATCTAACATTAATAAAGGTTTCTGAAACCGCAGGGCAAACAAGCGAATGCAAAAATCAGGCCAAAGAATCCGGCAAGCCCAGAACAAAGAAGCCAAAAATCAGCCAAAAGAGCCAAGCGAACTCTGGCCTGCTTTCTTTTTTTCTTTTTTCCCTTCAGATTTTCCCTTAATAATTTTTGGCAACCCTTCGCCTTGCCCAAGCTGCTCTTTCACGCTTGCGGCAACTGCTTCCCCGAGCACGCGGGCAACATCCGAAAAAGGCGCCCTCTTCAAATCAGGAAGCGAGCGCATTCCGCTCCTGTAAAGCCTTCTTCCCCTCACGCGCCCGATGCCGCGCAATTCAACCAATTCCAGCAATTCTTTTTTCACGCCGTACTTCAATCTCTTCCTGGCCTCAAGAAGCACTGGCACGTTTTCCTGCGCGCCGACAAGCTTGGCAAGCTCGAGGGAAGAATACGCAAGCCAATCGCAAATTTGGAGCTTGGAGAAAAGCGTTCCTGGCTTTGTGCCGAATTCATCCATCAACTGCTGCTCGCTTTTCTCATCAATCCAATCCTGAAGCAAAAGCGCAGAATTGAATTTGTCCAAAAGCGCAGTATCCTGGAACTGCTCGCTCGAAACATTTATCGGCAGGGATTCCTGCATCGAATAAAGCTGCTGCCATAATTCGGCCTCGCGCTTTTTCTGTGCAGGAAAAGCCGGAAGGAATTCGGAAGTATCAGTGAGCGCATAAAGCGCTGCAAAAATTCCGAGCTTTTTCTTCAACGCCTCAATGAGCTTTTTCGCAGACACAGGGTCAAGGTACAGGTCGGAAACGCGCTTCCCGAGCGGGGTGGCAAACAGCATTCCCTTTTTTTCCTCGATAAAGCCATAATCTTCAAGTTCATCAGAGATAGAGGAGAGCTTCTCCATAAGGCCATCGATGTCGCCGAACTGGTGCGAGTAAAAAGTGCGCTTGAAAAATTTCTCCATCGAATCTTCATCGAAAACAAAGCGCGAAGCGATGAGCGCAAGCAAATGCATTCTCAAAACAGGCTCATAGGAAAGCTTGGATTCAATCCTCTCAATCTCACCTTCTACATAACATTCCTTTAATTCATCGAGCTCTGTATCGCTCCTTGCAAAAATAATGGATTCCCCGCTCGAATCGAATTTCGGCCTTCCGGCCCTTCCCGCCATCTGTTTGTACTCGCGGACAGGAATCCTTTGCATGCCATATTCGGTGTAGCGATAAAGGGAAGGGATTACAACCCTGAAAGAGGGCAGATTCACTCCAGCCGCCAGGGTCGGGGTGGCGCAGATTATCTTGATTTTGCCTTCCCTGAAAAAATCCTCGACCAGTTCGCGCTGTTTTCCAAGCAGGCCGGCGTGATGGAACGCCACGCCTTTCTCCAGGAGCTTTGCCAAGGAACGGCACTGCTCTGTCGGCGATTCGAGCACGTTTTCAGCCTTTTCAGCAACCCCTTTCAAAAACTCTTTTTCCCTTGGCAACAATCTTTTCCACACGGTTTGTGAGGCTTTTTTCGCGAAATTCTCGGCATTCCTGCGCGTGTTCAGGAAAAACATCGCCTGCTTTCCCCTGGAAAGCGTGTCCTCAATAAGCGCATCGAGCGCTTCCTCTTCTTTCGAATCCAGTTCCTTTTCATCTTTTGGGAAATAAATTGTTTTGTCAAGCAAAATGCCTTCCTTCAATTCAACAGGCCGAAAATCGCTTTCCACCAGGGTCGCATCAAGCCATTCGGCGATTTCCTTTGCATTAGGGATTGTAGCGCTGAGCGCGAGCACCTGCAGCTCAGGGAGAATATGGCGCATTTTTGCAATTACCATCTCCAGTGTCGCGCCGCGGTCTGAATCAAGCTCGTGGATTTCATCTGAAATCAGCAGGCCAACGCTTTGCAGCCATTCGGCACCGTGCCTTGTGAGCGAATCGATTTTTTCGTTCGTGCAAAAAATCAAATCATATTTGGAAAGATACTTTGAACTTGAATCCAAATCCCCTGTGCTGATTGCAATCCTCACATCGAATTCTTTTGAATACAATTTTTTGAATTCCCTGAAATGCTCTGAAGCCAGTGCCTTGAGCGGGCAGGTGAAAATCACCTTGCGCTTCCGGTTCACAATGCAGTTGAGCGCAGCAAGGGCCGCAATTATCGTCTTCCCGCTTGCTGTGGGCGCCCCGAGGACAAGGTTTTTGGAGTAGATGCCTGCGGCTAATGCTTTCCCCTGCATGGGGTTGAAGGAATCGAATTTGTTCAGTTCCTTCACTTTTTTCTCGATTTCCGCTGTGTTCAGGGCTTTTTTCATCACAATCTGCAATATTGGATTTGAAAACCTTTTAATGCTGCCTGCCGGCCTTTACTCACATCAGGTCTGTGAGCTTGACATTGTCGTCCTTGAGTGTGAGGTATTCGAATGCCTTGTTCAATACAAGCACCGCATTCGGCAAATCTGAAGACCTCAGCGAGCTAGAGCTTTTCCATTGCTCGTTCTTGTCCTTGTACCGTTTGTCCATGCTCACGCTGTAGAACTGCTTTCCTTCCTTTCCTTCGTTCTCCCAGACCGACACCTGAATCGCGCCGGCGGAAAACTTTTTCACTGGTTTTGCCATAAAACCAACCCCCTTACAATCACTGAAAAGAAGAGAGCCCTGGAAGGCTTTAAAAGGCAGGGAAAGAGTGGGCTTCCGCTGAACATTTTTATTCTCTTACAACAATTATCCTATTATGCCTGCAAGAGCATTGCCTAAAGGAGCGAGGAACGCAGTTCATGAGCTTTCGAAAGCCTGCTTTACCAGGCGCAAGACCAGCAGAACTGCAGCACATTTCCTTGAATGGTTGGAAGTCAAACCGGCCAAGGGCAATATAGAAAACCAAATGAGGTGCTTTGAAACCGGCTTAAGATTGGCTGAGCACTCGGCAAAAGGGAAAACTTCTTTGAAAACCAGGAGGGAACTGGGCAATGTAAAAACTGTCCTTGAATTGCTGGATAGAAAGGACTTCAATGGCACCATCCGCGAGGCCCTGAGAAAAAGAAGCAGAAAAGGCAAAGTGTCGGACCCGTTGCTTAATTTGTGGTGGACGTATTTTGTCAAATCTATGGCTGATTTTTCGGAAGCCCGCGGTTTCAGGTCGTTAAGGGAGGGAATTGAAACCGCCCTGAGGGATGAAAAACTCCGCGGGGAATTGGTTGCAAAGCTTGTGGAAACAGACTCGCAGTTTGCGGTTTCAGCGCGATGGCAGGCAATGACCGACGATTTGATTAATCAAATGAAGGCAGCTGGAATGGAACGCCCTGTGATAATAGACTATGGCGCCGGGGAAGGCCAGTCCACAGAATACCTTGAAAGACGCCTGAAAGCCAATGGAATCATGCCGGACATAATTGCAACGGACAAGCAAATACCGAATCAGGCAAAAGAGAGATTGAGCGGGACAAGGTCGGCGCTGGCTGAACACGACTTGAGAAGGCGCTCTTTTTTCGGAAGGCACGGGATACGGGGGCAGAAAAGGGCGGACGTGGTAAGGCTCGGGCTTGTACTTCAGTACATGTTGAGGGAAAACGCCTCGGCCGCAATCAGAAATGCAATGGCGGACGTGAGGGACGGCGGCCTGATCGTGGTCGGAGGCCTGGGTTTCAGGAAAGAAGGCGAAGAAGACACGCAAAACAAATATGCAATTTACAGGAAAATAGACCGCGACCACGTTGTAAAAATATCATCCAATTAGAATCGGCGGGCATTAAAACAATTCACTCGTTCGCCCATTCGGCCAGTTTTTTGTAGGAGTCAAGGCATTCGTCGATTTCCTTGAGCTTTTTGTCAAGCTCAGTGATGTTCTTGTTGCTTTCGGTTTTCCTGAAATCCGCGAGCTGCGAGGCATACCTTGCCAGTTTTTTGTTTTTCTTGTAAACAATGGAATTCTCAACTGTTTCTGTCAATTGTTTCCTGTACTCAAGGTCTTCAATGAACATTTTAATCATCGGCTGCCAGCGCGGGTCTGAAACCAAATGCATCGGCAGCTTTGTTTTTTCGGCATCGGCCTTGTAATCGGGATTGCGCGCCATCTGCAGGAAATGCTTCCAGTAAAGGGGGGAGGAAAACTGCCTGACAAAAGTGGAAACATTGTAAAATTCTGCATCCCTTAATTTTTTCTCCCAGGATTTCCTTTTTTTAGAATAATTTGAGCGCAATTTTTCCTTGTCCCTTATCAATGCGCGGAGCCTCAATTTTGTAGGATACACCAGTGCGGGCCAGCCTTTCGCGTTCTTCGGCCCTAAGTCCACCCTTATTATTCCGCCTTTCCCGAAATAGTTTTTCAGGGCATTCTTTCTCCCGGCATTCGCGTCCTTTTTCAACCCTGTTTTTTTCTCGAGAAGTTCGAGCGATGAAAAGGTCTGCTCAGGCATCAACGAAAATAAGCGGGGAAGAGGTTAATAAATCTTTTCAATCAAAATCTGTCAAAGGTGAAAGGAAATGATACCCGGTTTGGGGAATCCCGCGCAGATGCGGAGAATGATGCAACAGCTCGGAATGAAATCCGAGGAAATCAACGCCAAAAGGGTAATCATCGAATTGGAGAACAGCCGGCTTGTCATAGAGCAGCCCCAAGTAACATCCATCGAAGTGCAGGGCCAGAAAACCTACACCGTAATGGGAAAAGAAAGAAGGGAAGAAGGCGGCGCCAAGGAAGCAAGCGCAAAAGAAATCCCTGAAGACGATGTAAGGCTTGTGGCGGCACAGGCAGCGGTCAGCACTGAAAAAGCGAAGAAAGCGCTCGAAGAATGCGACGGCGACCTTGCAGAAGCGATAAAACTGCTGAAAAAATAATTCAGACTACTTTCGGGTTCTTTATTGCGCCTACTGCAAGCGCATAATAGTAAAACTCGCCCCAAAGCTCGTAATGCTTCAAGGGCTTCTTTTCGAGTTCTGAATACTTGCAGACAAAGGCCTTGAACTTGAGCCAGGCAAGGCGGTTCTCGCTCGCCTCTTTCTTTTCAAACACCCAGTTTAAATAATCGACAAAAACCGCACCGTAATGGTAACAGGGATAGGAAAAAAGCAAAAACATAGACAAAAAGAAAACAGCCACATCAAGAAACAGCAAAAGCAGGGAAGGCAGCACTAGAAACAAGGACCCGGTGTCGAGCAAAGATATCCCTAAGTCCATAACAAAATAGTTGAAAGGCAGCACTATGACTGGAAAAACGGAAAGGCCGACAATAACAAAAAATGCGAGTGATTTGAATAAAACTACAGTATAGCGCCAGATAAACTTTCTGAGCAAGTTCCTGGTTTCGCTCGGGGCTCTTGCCACCCTTACAAGGCCGAACAATACAAATAAAGGCCACAACCAGAGAGTTAAAAGCCCGAAAAAGAAACCGATTATTATAGTCGTCAAAGCCACTGGCACAAAGGCGCTTTCCCCTGACAAACCCCAGCCCTTGCCGAAGCTCAGCTTGATTCCGGAGGAAAACTTGTCTACTGTCTTATTTCGCACAAGAAAGGAATAAAACCACAAAGTGGTGTGCTGGATTTTTTTGGGATTCAATTCGGCTATTCCGCCTTTTTCCAGCTTTTTAAGGAAATTCCACAAAAAAACTTCAGTGTCATTGAGGTCTTTATCTGAAACCAGTTTTATGACCAGGCTGTCTTTATCGTATTTTTCGATATTGATGTTTTTCTTTTTGTCCAGGTGCAGTATGTCCGCGATGAAGCCGTCCCTTGTCACTTCCATTTTTGTGAGGTATTCCGCAATCGAAGGCCTGTAGGGATAGGGCGGTTCGGTGAAATATTCTTGGGATTTCAAGTCTTCCGGCATCCTGACACCAAAAATATTAGTATTTGGGGAAGCCGGTTAATAAGCCTTTTTACTGCCCGACTTCAGCCGCGTATGCCACATCGATTGTTTTTCTCGTTGTCTGGAACAGTATCTGGAGGTTCAAGTCCTGGCCGAGTTCTGAGCCTGGCGCAACCCTTACCGGCAACTGGCTTATGCCTGCCGGGAAAACGAATTCCTCGCCTGTCTGGAAATCAGTGAGCGAGTTGGCGTCAAAGAATGCCTGCTGCCAGAAATTGGCGTCAATGCCGTAAAGCGCCGCTGCTGCCCTTGCAGCCAGGGCGGTTTCCGAAGGGCTGCCGTCCGAAAGGAAGAGGACGCAGTTCAAGTCTGCAGTCGGGTCAACAAAATTGTAGTCTTTTCCTGCAAGGATTTTTTCTGCCCCGGAAACAGCCAAAGGCCTTATCACCGGATAGCCGGATTCAGCGTTATAGGTTATCCTGGCATTAAGCGCCCCACCTGATTCAGTGAACGCCACTTTTGTTATTCCGCCTATGCCGCTGAAAGCCGAATTGATGTCCTGTTCCAGGGCGTTAAGGTCGGTGCCTTCTGCGTTTATTTCGAGCGCAAACGAATTGCTTATCCCGCCAAGCAGGACTTCGGTTTTTTGAACGCCCTGCAATCCGTCCAGTGAAGCCTTGAATGCGGTTTCATCGAAGCCGTTGTATTTGATTGTTTTTTCAAATCCTAAAAAACCGTCAAGCCTTGCGATTTTCGCGCTGGTTTCTGAAAGCCTGTTAACAGGCGAAGCTGAAAAGTTTTCCGACATATATGCAATCACTGTTTCCTTCAGGATTTCATCGCCTTTCATTGCAAGCGAAAGCGTCACGGCGAGTTCGTCGCCGGCCGCCGAATCAACTGAAACAATTGCCCCGGCGAAAGGCTCCTCGAAATTGACGTCCTTTGAAAGGTTAAGGTCTGCTTGGGCTGACTTCATGGAAACCAAAACAGGGATTTTCACAACCGCTTTCCTTGAAACCGCCAGGTCGGAGAGAACGCCCTTGGATTCGATTTCCTCAACAACCGCTTCAATATTGTAATCCTTTGCAGGGACAACCTCGGCATACAAGGGCATGAAGCGCTCTTTTGCCGGTTCAGGATTCTGGAATTCCGCGGTAACAAGCCTGTCAACGCTGTCCAAAGCATTAAGTGCCTGCAAAACCCTCGCAAGGTTTGTTTCATCGGTATAGCCTTTCATCGGATACACCGAACTCAGTTCGAAAATATTCGCATCAAGGTTTTCGGCAACAAAATAGATTGTGGGCTTTTCTTCGGGTGTAGGCTCAACTGCAGTGTCCCCGCCATTGTCCTGGGTTTGATTGCTCTGCAGTTCAAGGATTCCCCAGCCGATTGTCGAACCCAAAATCAGCGCGACAAGCGCAATAGAACCAATCGCTTTTTTGTCCATTTAAGAAATAGGGATATTGAATGTTTATATTCCTTTCATAATGGTTCGAAAAAAGCCGGTGCCAGGGCCGGCAGCCAGAAAGAATCAAAATGGCGCATTTGCCCAAATCGAAAACAAAACAGCACTGCAGCCAGGGCAAGCCAGAAAGAATTAAAAGGATAGCCTAACCCTAAAATCTTATTCGATTCTGTTTTTAGGTTTAATTTTTTTAGGTGAAAAAATGGTGTTAAAGGAAGGCGAAATTGCAAGGTTTGACTTTACGGCAGTGGACGGAAACGGAAGGATTTTCGACACCACGCTGGAAAAAAAAGCCATAGAAGGCGGCATATTCAACGAAAAAAGGAAATACAAGCCGGCGATAGCGATCGTGGGAGAAAAGGATTTTTTTGAAAAAATAGAGGAAGCGATAAAAAATGCCGAGCCAAGCAAAAAAATTTCCCTTGAACTCGAACCGAAAGACGCTTTCGGGGAAAGGAACGCAGAATTCTTAAAAATGGTTCCATTGAAGGAATTCAGGGACCAGAAATTAATGCCGTTCCCTGGAATGCCTGTTGAAATAAACAACATGCAGGGCAGAGTTCAGACAGTGAGCGGCGGAAGGGTCAGAGTTGACTTCAACCACCCGCTTGCAGGAAAAACAGTAAAATACGAAATAGAAGTAAAGGAAATAATAAAGGAAAAGAACGAAAGAATCAAGGCGTTTATCGAAAAATACCTGCCGTTTTTGGACGAAAAAGACTCGAAATGGAGCGCAAAAGAAGGCACCATCGAGATAATGGTGCCGGAAAAATTCAGTTCAGGCATCGGCCAGTTCAAAAAAGCCTTTTCGGACATGGCGATGAAATATCTCGAGGGCATTCACACAGTGCGCTTCATAGAAGAATTCTCTAAAAAAGCCAAAATCGAGGAAGCCGTAAAAAAGCACAACGAAGGCGCTGCGGCCGCACCGGCAAAGGCAGCGGAAAAAACCCCTGCAAAAGCCGCAGAAAAAGGCGGAAAGAAAAAGAAATAACCGTGCGCCTGAAAAGCACGCCTTCCCGGCATCAGCCTGCGGAAGCAGGTTTTTAAGCATTTCTTAACCAAATTACTAGTTAACTATACCAAATTAACGGTGATTTGATGGATTTGAAATGCTCTGTGCTTTTGGCTTTATTCGCTTTTTCTTTCATGGCAATGGCTTTGCCTGCCTGGGCCGGCACTTACGGGCCGACCATAGAAGGCAGCTATTGCCAGGTTGCCGGAGGCAACAAGATAACAAATGTTTACAGGAATCCAGACCGCACCACTTTCACAAAAACACTGGACTGCGGCGACGGCCTTGTCTGCAGGAAGGTGAACTCGAACCGTGCAACATGCGGTCCTGCCAAAACAATAATCGGAACCCAAAAAGGCGAAGAATGGTATTTCCACAGGCGCTATTGCGATAACGGCAAGCTGTTCATCGAATACAGGAGCAACCTGGGCCACTACGATTCAATCGGTTCGCCGTGCAAAAGCAATGAAACCTGCGTGCCGTATGGTTCGGAAGACGCGAAATGCGTACTCAAGACGCAGGAAAAAGAGCACCTGAAAGCGCCTGCTTCAAAGGTTCCTTCTAGGAGTACTACTGTTTACAGGCCGGTTCTTTCGAACACCACCCCGATTAACACTTCCGGCGGCAGGACTTGGGATTTTACAAGGAAATATTGCCTTCCAAGCGACCCAAAAGCATACTATGTTGAAAACACGAGCAACAAAAAGGAAACAAGGAGCGGCAAGAACGAAACCTATCCGGTAAGGTTTGCCTGCAAAAGTTGGGAGATCTGCGGGCGCACTCCAAGCGGGGAAGCCGGCTGCATTCCAAAACCGCAAGAAGAAAAGCGCAGGGGAAAACTCGGCTGAAAAAATCATTTTTGGCTGAACTTTTTTTCCATGATTTCAATGCGCTACAGGTGCAAAGCGCAGGCCCGCCAAGCAGGGCAAAAGCCGAAAGCGCAGGCAAGAAGGCCGAGAGCCTGAAAGCTTATTCGTTAGCCTTTTAAATATTGTGCAGGGCTAATTGGTATTAGCGGCTCACTAGCTGATTTTAGGCTTTTTAATCGGTGATTAATTGGAAATTGGGAAAGACGAATTGAAGACAGGCACTACAACCGTCGGCCTGATTGTAAAGGACGGCATAGTGCTCGCGGCAGACATGCAGGCAACCATGGGCAACTTAGGCTATGACCTCGAATCAAAGAAATTGTCAAAGATAACCGAAAGGATTGCCCTCACAAACGCAGGCTCTGTCGGGGATTCGATCACGATTGTCAGGTTTTTGCGCACAAGGGCCAAATTGTATGAAACAGACAGGGAAGCCCAGATAACGCCGAAAGCGCTCACAACCTTTATTTCGAATGTGCTGAATTCGAACAGGTATGCGCCTTACGCGGTCCAGTTCATTATAGGCGGAATGGTCGGAAAGCCGCAATTGTTCGAAATAATGCCTTACGGCGCGTCGATTGAAAGGGAGCAGTTCGCAACAAGCGGTTCTGGGACGCAGATCGCACTGGCTGTTTTGGACGAAGGCTACAAGAAAGACATGTCGCAGGAAGAAGGGATTGCGCTGGCAGTAAGGGCGATTGCCGCAAGCAAGAAGCGCGACATTTACACTGGCGGCAGGTCGATTTCGGTAATGGTTGTGGATGAGCAGGGAGTAAAAGAGCTTCCTGAAGCCGAAGTCAAAAAATACATTCCGAACCACAAATAAATTCTTTTTACTTGCCTTCAACAAGCATTGGCTCAAGGCTAAATAAAAAACCAAAGAAGGGATTCAAATTGGGCAAAATCGAAGACATAAAGGAAGCCGTAAAAAAGGCGATTCCTGAAAGCGCACAGGTCACAAAAATAGAAATAGAGGGGCCGGAGATAGCTGTTTACACACAGAACCCTAAGGCCTTTTTCGAAAACGAAAACCTCGTCGCAAAAGCCGCATTCGAGCTCAAAAAAATGCTTAACGTGAGGACAGACAAGTCACTGCTCACAGAACACGACAGGGCAAGGGAAGCGATTGAAAAAATAGTTCCGCAGGAAGCCGGCGTGACAGAAATAGAATTCGAGGATTCTTTCAGCGAGGTCGTGATTGAAGCATTAAAGCCAGGCCTTGTCATAGGCAAAGAAGGCTCCACATCAAAACAGATAATCCTTGAAACAGGCTGGACGCCGAAAATCATAAGGGCGCCAACCCAAAAATCGGATATTTTGAGAGGCATAAGGCACCACCTGCACTCATACCACAAAGAAAGAAAACAGATACTGAAAAAGGTCGCAGAAAGGATTTACAGGGATATGCCTGAAGCAAAAACCCCCTGGATGCGCTTAATGTTTTTAGGCGGCTCAAAAGAAGTCGGAAGGAGCTGCATTTTGGCTGAAACCAACGAAACCAAAGTGCTAATGGACTGCGGCATAAACGTCGCATCATACCATGACCCTTACCCGATGCTCGAAGGCCTGCATTTCCCGCCAAGCGAACTCGACGCGGTAATAATAACGCACGCGCATTTGGACCACAGCGGGTTCCTGCCGTACCTTTACAAATCAGGATATGAAGGCCCGGTTTATTGCACAGAACCCACAAGAGACCTGATGGCATTATTGCAGTTCGATTACATTGATGTGCTGGTAAAAGAAGGAAAGGAACCGCCTTACATTGAACGCGATGTAAAAGAAATGATAAAATACTGCATTCCCCGCGATTACAGAAAAGTGACAGACATTGCTCCCGACATGCGCTTGACACTATACAATGCCTCGCACATTCTGGGTTCGGCTTCTGTGCACCTGCACATAGGCGAAGGCGCGCACAACCTTGTTTACACCGGAGACATAAAATTCGGCTTCACAAGATTGTTCGATGCGGTGGATTCGCATTACCCAAGGCTTGAATCGCTTATAATTGAAAGCACTTACGGCGGCAACAACGACATAATGCCGAACAGGCAGGCATCCGAGGACAGATTGTTGCAGGTATTGCAGGAAACAATACTGCAGAACGGCTGCGTGCTCATCCCTGTCTTTGCTGTTGGAAGGGCGCAGGAAATAATGCTTGTGCTTGAAAACTTTTACAGGAGAAATGTCCTGAACTTCAAATGCTATGTGGACGGCATGACTCTCGAAGCATCATCAATCCACACAGCGTACCCTGAACATTTAAGGGAGGGAGTGAGAAGGCGCATCCTGCAGAATGATTCCCCATTCACTTCCGAAATCTTCAAAGAAGTCAAGGATATGGACAGGGAGCAGATAATCAAGGACGGCGGCTCAATCATAGTCGCAAGCAGCGGAATGATGACAGGCGGCCCAAGCGTGGAGTACTTCAAGGCAATGGCAGAAGACCCGAAAAACACGCTCATCTTTGTCGGATACCAGGGCGAAGGCTCTCTTGGAAGAAAACTGCAGAACGGAGTTCCAAGCATTCCCATAACAGTGAACGGCAAGACAAAAGCATTGAACTTAAGATTGAGAGTGGAAAACATAGAGGGCTTTTCAGGCCACAGCGACAGGGTCCAGCTCACAAACTATGTAAAACGCTTAAAGCCAAAGCCGAAGCGCGTTATAGTCCAGCACGGTGACAGGGAAAAAACAGCGGCATTCTCCTTATTCCTCAACAGGAAAATGAAAATCAAGGCCACCTCGCCGCAGAACCTTGACGCGATAAGGCTGGTATAACTAAGCCAAAACTGATTCTGTCGGCAGGCTTGAAAAGCAAAAAAATAAATACAACGGCTGCCCAATATAGTGTGAGGTGGTCACATTGCCGACACATCCGCGCGTAAGAGGCCCAAAAACAGTCAGGAAAAGAACACCAAAACCAATATCGGACAAAGAACACAGAAAAATTCGGAAAGGCCAAACAATCCGCCTTGGGCATATAGCATACGAGAGAGGCAAACGCATAAATGTTTTTTACACCAGGGGCAGATTGGCGGTATTCGATGCCAACACCCACAAATTCCTGCGCTGGGAAAAACAAAAATAAAAACGCAATCCGCCTGGTTTAATGTCGGTGTTTTTGCCTAACGACCTAAGTCGGCGATCTTACCTTTTAGTGCTGTTATTTTTAAATCCGAGCGCCTTGCCTCAATTGCGACAGGTTCCAGTTTCTTAGCATCGACGATTAGGGTTTGCGGGGTGCCGGAGTTGTTAAATCCTCTAGGCCTTGGAGCATCTAACCGAAATGCCACTGGCGCATAATGGGTAAATACAACCTCCATCTTCCCCTCACTACTGACACTTTGCACAATGCCTACGCGATAGCAGGGGTTGACGCCCGGTAAGGTAGTATAGTCAGGGCGAGTGGCAGGGTCGGAATAAACTACAATAGAACCTTTTCCGAGTTTTGGAATCACCCGCCTAAAAAATATTTCATTGCCAGTTGCAATAGAAATAAAACCTCTCTTAAGTACAGGCGGCAATCTCTTACCCACGGGCAGCAAACCCCAAGGCCCCCTCTTTAACCTGTGCCATGTGCCATATTCGCTAGTCGAATCGGTGTAGCGATTTAATGCCTTATTGTGAGGGCGAAAACCCAAGGTGCTCGAAACTATAAAAGAAGTCTTCCCTGTTGTCTGGCGCCCATCCGATGACCGCTCAAATTGCTCTGCAAACGAAGCCTTCCTCGAAGCTAGCCCCTTTACAGTCTTTGAAGGCACTCTCTTTGACCCTGAGCGTTGAAACAGCCTCACCATCCGATTCACCCTCCAAACAATCAAAACGATATATTACTGACCCTTTTTCCTTAAAAGAGCAATGAAAGGTAAAGCAACCGGAAAATTTCCAGGCCTTTCTATTATGTTCAGCCATTTCACCCAACACAGCACCAATCTTTACCAAAATCTCTTTCCTGCGGAAAAAGATTCTTCCACACAGGGGAGCTACTACATAACGCGTTTTTTTTGGATTTTTTGGAAAAAAATTTTAGCCGGAAAAAAACCAAATATACATAAGAAATAAGGCTGTTTTGGGCTTATTTTTGGCTGAAAAACCACTGGAAAACTACATAACCGAAAAGGAGGCAGAATCTTCCTTTTTTCTCGGTAGGTTTATAAACAGGTAGGGCATATTATTTACGCTCGCAGGGGGAAAACAAAATGCCGGAAAAAAAATGCCACTCAAAAAACAAGAGTGCTGAAATGAACGAGGAGCTTGCAAGAATGCTTTGCAGGGCCCTTGAAAGCGGCGGCATGATTCTTCCGGACAACTGCTTGGCATTCCAAGGCAGGAAATGACTGTTTTGTTTTGCCTCATCACCCCAACCCCCTGCAGCAAAATCTCTTCTTTTACACGCATGAATGCCGGTGCCTAACCCACTCTTTAAAACAAAAACAGGCGCATAATATTTAGGCAAATCGGGAGTGAAAACAAATGCACATTTATGGAAAAGGCCGCAAAGGAAAATTCCCGAAATATTTGGACCGCCAAAAAATTAAGCGGGAGCCGCAACAGATAGCAAGGAAATGGAGAGGAAAACCAGGGGAAACCAGGAAAGTAAGGGCTTATGTCTGCCAGGATGCCTGGGGCCCGGAAAACAACTCTTTGCAAGCAATAAACCAGAGCCTGCACTATTCTTTGTCGAAAAGCATCAGGAAGCGCATAACGGAGATAAGGCCGAGGCCTGTTGTGGTGCTGGACTGGGGCTGCGGAAGGGGGGTTGCAACAGAAGAAATCGCCAAAAAATTCGGAAGGGCAGTGAGAGTTTACGGGTTCGCTGATATCGCCCACGACGAATGGGCCAAAAGCAGGAATGTAAAATATATCCATGGCGTTGCGGAAGACCTTTCAAGATACCTGAAGAACGGCTCGGTTGACCTGCTTTATTCCCATACCGGGCTTTGGCACCTATCAAATGAATTTCCAGCCAATCTCGCAAAACTCCTCCCGAAACTCGCAGTCGGAGGCAAGCTTGTCACGGATATCGGCAACCTTGAATATTTCACAGGTTGGACCCAAAAAGCAATAGAACTGGCCTGCAAAGGCACAGAACTGAAATTCAAAACAACAATCAAAACCCACAAGACTGAAAGGTTGCTTAGCAGCACCCTTATCATCGAAAGGGAAAAATAAAACACGCAGGGGCTCAAACTTTAATTATTTCCCTTTACTATTTAGTTCATGAAATTACTACTCACAGGCTCTCCAGGCACAGGCAAAACCACGATTGCAAAAAGGTTAGCCAAAAAATTGGGCTGCTTTGTTGTCAATGAAAGAGACCTGGCCCTGGAGAAAGGCATCGGCAAATGGGACCACGCAGATTCGGAGCTAGTGATTCCGCTTGGGGCGCTGAAAAAAGCGGCTTCCGCTGAACTCAAAAAACACAAGAACATTATCCTCGAAGGCCACATTTTGTGCGAGGTGAAACTGCCTGTTGACGCTGTCATTTTGCTGAGGACGCACCCCGAACTTTTAGAGGCAAGGCTTGGTGGAAGAGGATATGCCGCTGAAAAAGTGCAGGACAATGTTTTCTGCGAAGGCATAGATTACTGCAAAAAGCACGCTTTAAGAAATTATGGCTCAAAAAGGATTATTGAAGTGAGGAATGAGAAAGGAATAAAAGAGACTCTTTCCAATATCTTAGAGGAATTGAGGCGGAGGGAGATAATTGGACAATAAGTTTCTTCTTGTTTTTGCGTTCATGCTGGCGTTAGGCACTGCGCTGGCAGCAGAAGAGGTTTCGCTCAGGGAACTTGGCTATAACAGCACCGAAGCCAAAGGAATCGAAGTGGAACAGTGCTCGGAATTCGTTTTTTCCATTCCTGACCCTGGCATTGAATTTTACCCGATCATTTCAATAAAGGCCGAATTCTACCCTGCGCCTTCAGGCGAGGCAGGGGTTTCCCTTAAACTCAACGGCAAGGCAGTCGGAAGTTTCGGGATCGATGATTTCAGGTGCACTGCTGAAAGCTGCTGGTTAAGGGCAGAACTCGAAAGAGGGCAGGTGCTGAAGGAAAACACCCTGAAGGCATGCATCAGGACAGGCAGGAATGCCACGCGCGCAGTATTGTCCAACGAATCGCTTATAGGCTATTACAAAAAGCCTGTTTTCAGGGAGCAGGGCTTCGTTTCATGCGTTCTGCTCGATTCAGGGGAATGCGTTGAAAGCTATGATGCAGCCCTCGGGGAAGACTTAAACATAATCCTGAAAATAGTGAATGAAGGCACCGGCCTCTCCTATGTCGATTTAAGGAACCGCAAAGAACTGGCCGGAATAACCCAGACAAGGAAGGAAATAGGCCAGACAAGCTTTGAGGGCGTGATAAACCCCGGGGAAACAAAGGTTTTATCCTACACCATCAGGATTGAAAGCGCGGTGCCGATGCAATTGCCGCCTGCAATCGCAAAATACCAGAATGTTTTCGGCGAAGAAGAATCCTTAAAATCCAATCTTGTGTTCATCAACCCGAAAGGAGAACCGGCACTGACAACCGCAATCGGCATCGAATCAGTGAACAGCTTTTCAAGGGAAACGCTCTTTACGGTCACAATTTTCAACAAGGAAATCGTGCCAATTTCAAACGCAAAAATCGACCTGAACCTAGGCAAAGGCCTTGAACTCGCCGAAGGCAGCCAGGAAATCGAACTGCCGCTGCTTGAAGCCAAGCAGGCCAAATCCTTCACTTTGAAAGCAAAAGCACAAGGCAACGGCGATTTCAAAATAGGCTGCACTTTTTCAGCCGACGGCCTTAAAGAAAAAACCTGCAATCCCGCAACAGTCTCGTTCAGGGAAGAAAACCCAGTATTGCTTGCAGGCGCAACAATACTGCTCCTAGCGGCAGGCGGGGCAATCTATTTCTATATCCACACAAGGGAAGAATACGGGAAATAGGTCAGGTCTTGTTTGGGCCGCGCTGCCTTGGTCGCCTGCCATTGCTCCGAGCAGGCCTGCCGCCTTTGTGGTTCCGCTGCGGTGGAAGCCCCTTTTGCTCGGCAGCCAAGTGCCCTTGAATTGCCTTGGGGTCAAAAACATACGCAGAGAGATTCTTTGATGGCTGAGGGGGCCCTGGCAAAACCCTGCAGTCGAATTCTTCCGCTGGCAAAACCTCGGGAACCAGATATTTGACTCCAGCGCCTTGCCACCTTTTCCGGCTTTTCCTGTTTGGCTTAATTGGTTTTGGCGGCATTCAAAAAACACCCTATAAAATAATTCAACTGTATACAACCGAATAAAAACCTTGTGCGGCTGTGCCCTAATACTGCCTTGGAATTTTGCGGTAAAAAGGCTTTTCCTGCCTGCGTGATTTTTTGTAAGCGCGGGCGAAGAGGATTACCAGGGCGACAAAGGCAGGGAAAAGCAGCACCGAGAAATCAAGGCCCTCGGATTGCTTGAGCGAAGCCAGCGCCGTGCGGCTCAGCAGCAGTGATTTCAAATAATTGTTTTTGCGGGCCTCGTTAACGGATTCCTCGAGCGCTGAAAGGCCTGTGCTGTCAAGGCTGCCGAAATTGTTTTTTGCTTCTGCAAGCGAGGCAAGCGCGCCTGACTTGAGGCTTTCGGCCATTGCGGAAACAACCTGCTCCCTTTCAGAGGAGTGCGCAACAAGGGAATCGAAATCAATGCCTTTCGCTTTTTCAACCATTTCCTTGTTCCTGCCTTTTCCTGCAAGGCCAAGCAGGTCCTGGAACTGCTTTTTGTATTTTGACTCTTCGCCCTGCAATTCGCCGATAAGGCTGTCGATTTCGTCTGCCTTGAACGGCAGGATTATTTTTGCCTTTACAAGCTCTTCGCTTGGAACAGATTCAAGTTCTTTTTTCAGCGTTTCAAGCCCGCTTTTAGCCATGGAATTTTTTTCAAAAAAAGCGTTGATTTTTTCCACTATTTTGCCTGCTTCAATGCCCAATTCTTTTTCAAAAAGCGCATTGAGGTCGGCAGAGGTTTCCTTCAAGGCTTGAACTTTTGCGTTCCTTTCCTCAAAACCTGCGTTGTTGCCGGAAAGCTTGAACTCTTCGAACAATGCGTTGGCTTTTTCCTTCAAGCCTGAAATTTTGCTTTGGGCAAGGCCTGCACCAGCCCATTCCAAGAGAACTGTGTTTATTTCATTGAAGGCTTTTTCAGCCTCGCCCTCAAGCATGCCTGAAGCACCGGCCGGGCTGAATCCGCGGAACGCAATTGCAACCTTGTTCAACAGCGCGAGAGCCTTGCTCTTGTCGGACTGCTTTAATTTTTCGGCTTCGCCAAGCACTTTTCCCTGTTCTGCCATGAAGGATTCTATTTCTTTCGACAAATCCGTGAAACCTGCCGACCTTGCATTCAGCAGTTCGGTTTCAAGGAATGCTGATTTTTGCTGTATTTCTTTTTCCAGCGCCTGCATTTCGCTGTCAAGGCCTGACTCGAGCGCCGCCCTTTTTTCCAGCGCGGAAGCCGAATCAAACAGCCCTGAAGCCCTTGCAATGTTTTCCCTGAACTCAAGCGAGCCAGTTTTCCCGATTTCAGCAAGCAGGCTTTCGGCCTCGCTCCGGACGCTTTCATTCCCGGACTGCAGCATCGCCTCAAGTTTTGCCTTTGCCTGTTCCAGAAGCGAGGAAGCGAAAGCGCTTTCATCCAGAATCCGCACTTTAAGCGTGAATGATTTTGACTGCAGCGGTTCAAGGGAATCGACGGAAAATTTCAGCGCGCCGGGCAGGAATTCGGTTTTTTGCTTTGTGCCCCCGCTGTCGAATAATGCAATGCTTTCCAGGTTTTCTTCCGATACTGTAAAAGGAAGCAGTATTGGAACATCTTTTGCCTTGAAGGGAAGCCTGCTTGAAACCTTCACCGAAAACACTTCTTCCGAAAGGTTTTCGTCAATTTTATCCGATTCCAGCAAAATCTTTTCAACCGACAAAGGCTCAAGGAGCGCATAGTATACGAACAATTCGCTTTTCGGTTCGAGTTTTTCAAAAAACAAAACTGCATTGCCGTTGCTGTAAGATACAGGCAATCCTTTGCCGTCAAGGAAAGCGCGCAGGCCTGAAACCGCAAGGTCGCCACTCTTTAGCGGGATTTCCGCGCGAATACCGAAAACAGCATTTTTCGAATCGAAAACAACTTTTGCCTCTATTTCCGCAGATTCCGAATTCAGCTGCAAAAGCCTGTCCTCAGAGGAAAAAGAAACAAGGCCTGAGGAAAACACTTCAATAAGGGAAGTGCCTTCAGGCAGGAAAGAGAACTGCACTGTTGCAATGGAATCTTTTACAGAAAAACCGCTCACATTGCCGGATTTATTTTTAATCCCGTCAAAATCGTGCTTGAATGGAATGGAAACAGCAAGCGCTTTTCCCCAGGAAAAGAAAGGATTGGAAAATTCGATTATTTTGCGGTCCTCGAATTCAACCCCGACAGCCGCGCCGGAAACAGGGACTGAGCGCACAACCGCTGTTTCAGAAAGGTATTCCGAAAGCAATTTTTCAATGCCCTCTGACCCTTTTTTTTCGAGCTCGCAGGCACGCCATTTGACTGACTGCATTTTGTCTGCAGAAACCAAAAGATTGATTTTTTTGCCTTTGAAAAAAGCGCCCAAATCCAAAGCCTCCTTTTCAAGCGGCGCAAGGGAAAGGCTCCCTTCAAGCACAGGGGCTTTGGAAAAAACAAGCCTTATTTTTTCCAGCAGCTCTTTTGAATTTGCAAAGCAGACCTCAACTGATTCGGCTTCAAATTTTTCCCTGAGCGCCTGTTCAGCCAGCGACAGAAGCGAATTGCAGGCCGAAGCGGCTTCAGCATCAAAAGAGCCCAAATCGAGAGATTCGTTGAATTCTGCAATGCTTTCATAGAGCCCGCGGTCGCAATCCTTCAGGAAAGGCCTGTAAAAATCAAGCGCGTCAAGGCAGGAGCCGATGCTTGACTTCATTTCCTTTTCGGCCGCATCGCTGTCGGCCTGCGCTTTTTCCAGTTCCTCAAGGCCTTTCAATGACTCATAGCAATAATGGATTTTTTCCTGCACTGTTCCGGCTTTTTTGAAGCCTTCAATCCTTTCGCCCAAAATCGCGCCTGCGTAAAGGAGCGCCTGCCCGTTCCCTGATTTCAGGGTTTTTTCGGCTTCGGATTCCAGCAGCGGAATCCTTTCACTGCATTTTTCCACAATGCCGTCCAGCAGCCCGCCTTCGATATAGTCAAGCGATTCATTCAGTTCCTCGAGGGCAAAACTTGCGCTTTTGAGCCTGGTCGCCCTTTCGCCCAGGGAAATGCTTTGCAGGCACCAGCCTGAAACAACAGAATGGAAATCGTATTCGATGGATTCAAGCGTTTTGCCGCTTTCCTGCCAGCCTTCCCTTACGGATTCGAAATCGAATTCGCGGTAAGAAAATGGCGCTTCTTCCATCAAAAGCGAGTAAAGCGAAAAATAAAAGTTTTCATCAATGAAAGAAAATTCATCGAAAGGAATCCTTTCAATTTTCTCCCTTGCCGCTGCAATATCTGCCCCGATTTTTTTCTCAAGGCCTTCACTTTCCAGTTCCACAAACCGCCTTGAAATGCAGTCCTCCTTCAGCAAATAAGAAAATTCAGCCAAAACAGAATCCTTTTCGCCAAGCAAACCGGAATAAATGCCCAGAAATTCAAATGAGGGGGAATTCCTCAGGAGTTCAAGCGACTGGCCCAAATTGCTTGAACCCGAAAGGAAAGAAACAAAAGAGGCAAAAGCGCTTCCGAGAAACGGGACAAAAAAATATTTTTTCCCGTATTCCTGCACGAACTCCTTTCCGAGAATCCCGGCAAAAGAAAAAGAAAAATCCTCGGCGCCGTACTGCTGCAGGGCAATCGGTTCAAGGCCTTTGGCTTCAGCCAGCCTGTTGAATTCCCCGATTTTCAGCAGCAGGCGCGCATAATAGCCACCGCTTTGGCCTGCAGATTCAGGCGAGGACCTGAGACCGAGGTTGTTGCCTATTTTTATGAAAACATCAAAAAGCTGCTCTTCCCGCATCTTTTGCACTTCATCCCTTTCAAGCATCGACGATTCCAGGGCAAGAATCGAAACGCTTTTCATGTCGGCCTTGTCGGCCTCCTCAAAGGCCATAAGCAAAAAATTGTTCAGTTCATTGGAAAGCCTCGGAAGCTCCTCGAGTTTTTTTCCGTCCATGCAGGCAGAGCGTATTTCGTTCACGCGGTCCAATGCGCGGTTATAGTAAAGCCAGCTCCTCGCAACGCGGTTCTTGAACTCGAACAATTCCTGCCTTACTGAATAGTCAAGGCTTTCCTCAGGAAAGCCGAACATGTTCTTGTCCAGCGCCTCAAAGCATTCCTCCTGGGAATCGCAGTGCGGCACCACTGCATACGCCTGCGAGGCAAGCTCGACGCACTCCAGCCTCTGCGCCGTAAATTCCTTTTCACTCACACAGCCCGAAGAAAAAAGCAGGAGCAGGGCTGCAGCAGCTAAAGCTATCAGTGCAACAGAAACTTTCAGCACTTCCAACCAACTCTCTCACACATATCACGCAAAAAAATGATTAAAAAGGGAACTGCAAAAACACCGGTTTAAATACATTTTGTTATAGCCATCTATAGGTGATTATATTGGCTGAAACAACTACGATTCAGATTCCAAAAAATTTGAAGGGCGAACTTGACTTGATAAAGGGGCACGAGCGCGAAACCTATGCCGAGGTCATAAGGAAACTTGTTGAAAAGTTCAGGGATGACGAGGAAGCTGAACTCGAGCTTGCTGAAGAAACCATTGAAGCTGCAAAAGAGGCCAGGGAAGATCTGAGGAAAGGCAGGGCGTATTCCTCAAAGCAGGTAAAAGAAGAACTGGGGCTTTAGATGCCTTTTGAGATTATCTGGACTAACAGAGCCAGGAAGGACTTAAAGGCCATTGACAGGCAGACAGCGAAACGGATTTTTGAAAAAGTCTGCGGCCTTGCAGGCACGGAACGCCTTTTCCTGGAAAAAGTAAAGGGCGAGACTTTTTACAAGTTCAGGGTCGGGGATTACAGGGTTTTCATTGACAAATATCCGCTGAAAAACACTCTCGCGATTTTAATGGTGCGGCACAGGAAAAAAGCGTACAAAAACCTGTAAAAGCCGCAGGGAAAACCTTATTAATTTTCGGCGCCTAATATTTCCATGAATCTGGCAATAGTGGCCAATGAAGCGAAGTTCGGGAGCCTGTCGCTTTTTTTCAGCATGGTATGGATAGCCGCATACGTCGTATCGCTTTTTGCTGTAAGGCCGCTGCTTGACGGAGGCCAGCCAATCGGCGAAATCGTTGTTTACATGCTTATATTCCTTGTGATTTTATGCCCGCTTTTGGGCGTCAGCTATGGCCTCGTGGCCAGCCTGGTCAAAAGGGAAAAAAACAAAACCTTCTGGAAAACAGGCCTGGCCCTCTCCATCATATTCCTCTTCTTCGTCGCATACCTGAAAGGAACAAACTCGTGGCTGTGAAACTCACACCACCACAAACTCTTCCTTTTTCACTTTGTTAGTCCTTTGGTCATAAGGTTTAGGAATGCTTTTCCAATCAGTCTCTCGGAAATCAAGCCGTTCACGAATGCGTTCCTTCTCTCTTCCTCACTGGCAGTTTTTGCAATCCTTTCAAATTTCAAATCTGCCCTGACCAGAGAGTCCAGCTCAGCCCTTTCCTTGGGATTGAGGTTTGACATAATCAGCCTGACCTCTTTCATTGTTCTCCGCTGCCTTAAAAAATACGTTCTGCGCTCTGCAACCAATGCTTTCTCAGGGCCCAACTCCCGCTCTAATTTGAAAATAAGCTTGCTCAGCACGCCGCCCATTGAAATGGCACTCCCGAGCACATTGCCAAAAGCCCTCAAATATTCCGCCTCACCAGCCTTCCGTCTGGCCTTTTTTCTCGCGGCAACCCTTGCCTTTATTTCATTCCTCGGCTTTTTGGGTATTATGCGTTTTGGCATTTCAAATCACTATAAATTCTTCTTTGTGGATATCAATTAAAAGGAACTTTGTGGTCAGGTTCAAAAAGACAGGTTCTTCCAAAAGCGTTTTGATTTCCTGGATGGAATAGGTGCGCGCTTTCGAAGAGGTCATCAGAACTGAAAGGTCCGCATTGAGGGCGAGCAATGAAAAAATGCCCGCAAGGATTTCTTCTTTCGAGCCGAAGCAGAAATAAAAGGAAACCACCGGCTTGCCTGCATCAAGCCATGCAAGCTGGGGTTTCGGCAGCTGGACTTTTTCAATGCTTGCCTCGATATCTGTTTTCGTGTCCAAGCCCAGTTTTTTGCCGAGATTCAAATAATAGTGCTTGGTGGATTCAACCAAATTGCCTTCGCTGGATTGGACGTAAACCTGCAGTGACTTGAAGTCGATTATTTCCCTTACCAGCGGTTCCATCAAAAACACGGCTCCATTCAAAACACAATAAGAATAAAATAAGAAAACAAATAAAGCCTGTATGGCAGAAAAATTAACGCTGGAAGAAGGCGAAAAACTGGTAAAACTGGCAAGAAAGAGCATTTCCTATGCGCTTGCAAGCGGTTCGCTGCTCCAAGACAAGGCCCCTGACAAAAAATTTTTGGAAAAAAGAGGCGTTTTTGTAACGCTGAATTCCCAGCCTGGCGGAGAGCTCAGGGGCTGCATCGGCCTCCCTTACCCTGTAAAGCCTTTGTGGACTGCTGTCGGCGAGGCTGCAATTTCCGCGGCTTTGAGGGACCCAAGGTTTCCGCAGGTGAAATCGAAAGAACTCGAAAAAATAACGATTGAAATTTCCGTACTCACGCCGCCTGAAAAAATCGACAAGGAATCATTGCCTGATTCGGTTAAAATCGGCGAGCACGGCCTGATTATAGAAAAAGGCCCTAACTCCGGCCTTCTTTTGCCGCAGGTTGCAACAGAATACGGTTGGGATGCGGAAACCTTCCTTGAGCAGGTCTGCTTAAAGGCAGGCCTTTACGCGAAAGCATGGAAGGTTCCGGATGCAACAATCAAAACCTTTTCGGCGCAAATCTTCAGCGAAGAAGCACCGGAAGGAAAAATAGTTGAAAAAAAAGAATAGGAATTGCTGTTTTTACAATCGTCAGCTAGGGCATGCCGCGCCTTTTTCTTCCATGCACTGCGTGTACTTGTCAAGCAGTTCTGTTGCTTCGATGGTTTTCTTTTCCAAATCCGCGCGGATTGAATTGCCTAAAATCGGTTCGACAACAAAGTGCATTACGATTGCGCCCACGATTATTCCCAAGACCAGGAAGGTTGCGAAAAGCATCCTTTCAGGGGTCCAAAAGCTTTTTCCGCTTCTTTTTTCCTCTTTTTCCAAGAAAAACACCTCAAAAAACGTAATGTTTAAATATAAGAAAAGCCTATTAAACATTGGCTTGCCCTAAAAATCGCATTTCATTTGGTTTAAGCCATTATGTAGCAGGCGAGCCAAAGTAAGATTTATAAAGACGTGGAGTGTTTTACTAAATAAGGTGAACCGATGTACAAATACACTATCGCCAGGCAACTCGCAACTAAGAGGGTAATCACCAACAGGGGCGACGAAGTGGGAAAACTCATCGACCTCATGGTAAACGAGAGGACAGGGGAAATAGAGAAGCTCCTCATCGAACTTGACAAGGAAAGCAAGATTGTCAAGAAAATCAATGCCCATGACAAGATGATAGAAGTTTCCTACTCCGCAGTCACTGCGGTCAGCGATGTCTTCATAGTTGACGAGAGAGAGCTGCTGGCACGCTGAAAAATCAGGCGTCCGGCAGTTCAAAGAGTGCCTTCTTGTTTTTTAAGTCAGCTTGCATAAGCAGGGCTCCGCCAAAAACCTTGTTATACATAACCGGTTTTATGGCATGCTTTGCTTCCTTTTGTTCGGAGAAGGCCCTCAACTCCAGGACAGCGGGCATGATGGCGGCATAATGCCTGTAAATCAGTTCTGCTTTTTTCTTATTTTCAATCACTGACGCTTCGCACTGCGCAAGTGCTTCCTTTTGCTCTGCCACAGCGCGCTCCAGTTCGATTTTCCTCTTGTCCTCTTTCTGGACCGGGGTAAGGAAACCAGTAAGGATTATTTCGTTCAGGCCTGCATTCACAGAATCGAATTTTGCGATTACCGGAATGCCGCTCTTGGGCTCGAAAGGCAGAAGCACTTTTTTGCCCAAATGCTCGACAACACACGGTTTTTCAGGGGGAAATTCTGCTGAATAAAAGCCGTGCAAAACAGAATGCAGTTTTTCCATTTCTTTTTCCGAAAGGCTTTTCGCGACCTTGCCTTTTTCAAGGTCTGCGCGGGCGCAAGCCTCTTCCGCAACCACAGGAGGAACATTTATGCCTGAAAGCATTGCCCGCACCAAATCCAATTCGCTGGCCTGCAGAATCGCTTTGAATTCTTTAAACGAAACGCTTGCTGGGTTCAGGCCCCTGCCTGGCGGGCCACAAGGGAAAAATCCTCGAATTCGAATGAAACAATGCGCTCGGCTTCCATTTGCTTTAAGGCAATTATTCTTTTGCCTGCAAGCGATTTTTTCAGGAATGCGCCGAAGCCTGAGCTTTGCTGTTTTGCGTCCGCCCTGTATTCTGCCATAAAAAATGCGTTCGGCGAGAAGACCAAATCCTTGGAGCCTGCGGCTGTTTTAAGGCGCAGTTTCAGCCATCCTTTTTCCAGGTCCTGGGCCTTTTCGATAACAGAGCCTCTCACAAATGGCTCCAGTTCGCGCAATTGCAGTGAAAGCGTCAAATTCGGCAGTTCGAAGGTGTGCTTTGCCTTTTCCTGCATGCCGGAGTGATGTTTTTGCATAGGAAAACAATGCATTTAAAGGAATAAAAGGAAATGCCTTTGAATAGAAGAAAAAGGAAAGATGGCAGGCTGTGCCTGCCTGAGAATTGAGTTACTTTTTTGTGGCGACTGGCTGTCTCTTACCGATCCCAAGGGCATACCTGAGATTTTCACGCTGTGTCCACAATGCCCTCAATTCGCCTTGGAGCTTGGCTGCTTGTGCTTCTGAGGCATCGCCCTTACGCTCACACCCGGCACAGAGGGCATCTTTTACGTCTTGCGGATTGCGATCGGCATAGCCTTTTTCAAACGATTTAAGGGAGCGTTTTTGGAAACGAACCAGATTGGCCCTGTCTTCATCGGCAGTCCTTTGCCAAGCTCGGATCTGTCTTTCCAGACCTCTCAGTTCTTTGGCGAGTTGGCGAATTTTCGTTCTCTGGCTCCTTGCCACCTTTCTCCTGGCGATTGCCAGCCTTGCTTTTTCAGGTATTTTCCCATAAACAAAACCTGTTGCTCTCTTTGCCTTATTTTTTACAAAAGTACGGACTCTACCTTTCGGCCTTTCTGGTCCCGCCATGTGAACATCACCATAATTATTGGAGCTTTTAAGTATTTAATCTTTTCTGGGCAGAAAGTGAATTTCCGCAAACAACAGGGAGCCGAAAGCGGTTATTTGCCTCTGCCT
Organism: Candidatus Iainarchaeum sp.; assembly: GCA_026396995.1. Taxonomy (GTDB): domain Archaea; phylum Iainarchaeota; class Iainarchaeia; order Iainarchaeales; family DTGL01; genus JAPLVS01. The sequence continues at coordinate 8,887 of JAPLVS010000071.1, read as the reverse complement.
TCTTTCGGCGCCAAATATTTCAGCATTAATTTCATTAAGCCTGGCTTTCTTATGAGTTTTGTGGTGACGAGTTTTGCCGATTCACCCAAAGAACCGCCCTGCAGTTTCATTATCTCTTCGCCTGTGAAGTTTTCCGCAAGGGCCTCATAATCCTTGTCCGAAAGCGATTCCATCATGTAACGGATTTGCAGGATGCGCTTCAGTTTGACCCCTGTTTTCTCCCACCAACGCGAATTGTATTCCTGCAATGCGCTGTTGGACAAATCGTTTTTCTTGAAAGCTTTGGCTGCGACCTCGGCTGCAAGATCCGCTGCCTCCATTGCCAAACCCATCCCTCCGCCGTGAATCGGGTTCACCTGGTGCGCCGCATCGCCTACAAGCATCAGATTGTCCGCAGTCATTTTTTCCAAAAGCCCGCCCACCGGAATGATGCCGGAATTGACTTCCATTATGGAACCCTTCTTTATTTCAGGCCTTGCATCAATCCATTTGTTCAAATAAAATGCTGCCGGCTTTCCCAGGTGCGAGCCAATGCCTATGCCGACGTTTGCATGGTTTTTGCCTTTCGGGAACAGCCAAACATAACCGCGCGGCGCGACATCGTTGCCAAACCACAAGTGAATCATGTCCGGCTGGTCGAAATCTATGCCGACCATTTCGTATTGGATGCCTGAATCCAAATCGCTGGCTTGAATCGAATTTTCCAATCCAAGGCTCCTCGAAGCAATCCCTGCGGTGCCGTCGCACGCGAAAAGCATTTTTCCAAAGTATTCGGCTTCGAACAGGTCTTTGACCGTAACCTTTACCCCGCCTTTTTCCCTTTTTATCTCCGAAACATTGCTGCGCACCCTGGTGACAGCGCCTGCTTTTGCGGCCTTTTCTGCAAGGTATTTTTCGAACTGCTTCCTTTCAAGGATATAGCCAACTGTTTTGTCGAATTTGATTTCAACCTTTTTCCCTGTCGGAGTGTAAAGGATTGCACCCTTCATTGCCGCAGCGCACCAGCGCTTGTCAGGCTTCAAGCCCAAGCGCTTGAAATGCCCTAATCCGAGGCCTTCCCCGCAGTGCTTTGGCACGCCTATTTCCTGCTTTCGTTCAAGGCACAGCACGGAGAGGCCGCGCTTGGCAAGCTGTTCCGCACTGCGCAGGCCTGCAACACTGCCGCCGATAATTATCACATCAAATTCTTCCAATCAAAACACCAACAACAAATTCATGCAAAACCATTAAAAGTATTCTGGAGAGGATTCAAAAATATTCAATTTTATATCCGGGCAGTGAAAACGCCGCGGTGCTGCTTTTCGGCCTTATTTTTAGAATGCCTTCCTTTGCGCCAAGGGAAAGCCTCATTTCTGCGAAGGAAATGCGCCCGCAAAGTTTCGGCGAAAGCGAAATTGTTTTGTTGAAAGCATCGACTTTCAGGCCCAAGGCGAATTCATTGAATAACCGCAATGCCATCGCATCGCCCCATAATTGGTTCGGGCAGCCTGTTTGCTGGAGCGTGGCAGGATTCCAGCATTCGCCGATGCAGCCAAGCGCATCCCTTTCGAGTTCCGCGAGGAGCAGTTCCAGATAATGCCAGCCGTTTTCAGGGTTGCCGAGCAAAAATTCTGCGCCGCCCATTAAGCCGTTGCATAAAGACCAAACCTTGCCCTCGTGATATGATTCAGGGGAAAATTTTTGGTCAAACCTTGAAAGGGAAAGAACGCCTCTTCCATTGGAAAATTCTTCGGACCTGAAAGCATCAAGGATTTCCTTCCGGCTGCTGACATTCAAAAATAAAGGAACGAGTGCGCTTGCCCTGCGCGTGGAATCTTTTTTCTCGGCCTTGATGCGGTCGATGAAAAACCCGTGCCTGAAAAACTCGCTGTCGAATTTTTTCTGCATTTCAAGCGCTTCCTTTCCAGCCCAATCCGCTTGCTCCTTGATTTTTCTTTCAGGGCGTTTCAAATGAGAGGCAAACTGCGAGAACGCTTTGAGCGAGGCAATATAGAGCGCCTGCACTTCGACTGCTTTTTCAGGCCTGTTCAGTGTGTCCATCCAGGTTTCGTTGCAGCCATTATCGTGCAATATGAAACCGTCGGCTGGGTCGCGCCTGGATTCAAGGAATGCAATGGACTGCAAGGCAGCTTCCGATATTTTTTCTGCGAAAGCGCGGTCGCCTGAATTCCTGCAATAATGCTCCAATGCAATAAGGAAGAGCGGGGTTGAATCAATTGCATTGAAGGTTTTTTCCTTTCCGAAAATATAATTCGGAACCTGGCCTTTCATTGAATGTTCGGCAAAAATGGAAAGGGATTGTTTTGCGTTTTCGTGCAAGCCGAGCATTGTTATTGCAGGCAGCGACCAGAAAACATCGCGCGCCCAGTACTGCTGGAACCAGGGAAGGCCGGCAATATAAGAATCTTTTCCGCGCAGCAGTTCGATTGCGCTTGCCGCATTTCCCAAAGCCTTGTTCAAATCAGTGTTTTCTGTTTCTATTGCCGATGTGAGTTTTGAGAAATTTTTTGATTTGTGGAGAAGCTCGTTTTTTTCAGGCCTGAAAAAATTTTCAGCGGAAACAGAGAGCACGATTTTTTTTCCTGCGAGCCTGAAAATCCCGGGCACAAAATAGCACTGCTGTTCGCCGCCAGGGCAGTGCGAACGGTATTGCGGATTTGCATTGAATGAAGCCTTGCCTTTAAGGGGCATGATGAAAAGCTTTCCCAAATCGCTTTCCACAACCAGGCGGTTCCCTGCCCTGACAGAATACCTGCGGCCGTGGAAGTTTTCGTGCACTTGCCGCATGTTCACTGCGAGTTCAAGGCCGGCGGTGATTTCCTTTTTTGATGAAAGCTCCAGCACAAGGGCCCCGCCTGAACGAGGCATCCAGATTTTTTGCGATACCAGGGAGCCGTCCTTCAGCCTGTGCAAGTGCGTTGCTTTCAGGAAATCGTACTGGATTTCAATGCAGTTCTGCTCGCCTAAAAACTCCTCTCCGGCCTTGAAATCGAAGAATTCAAGGAATTTTACGCCGTGGCTCCAGAAACCGGCCCATTTGTTCTTGAAGCCTGTATCGCCGAAGCGGTAAAAGAACGCATCAGGATTGGATAAAAAGCAGGAAATTGTGCCAAGAGATGCGGTTTTCCTAATCAATGAAACCCCCAAAATCGAAAGGAAAAAGAATATTTAAACATAATGCCCTTATTTAAAAACAGGTTTGGGCTTTTTAGTGCTGGTGTTTGGGAATGGCTCAGGATATTATTGTTTTTGAAGCGAGCTGGGAAGTGGTCAACAAGGTCGGCGGAATCCACACCGTGCTTTCCTCGAAAGCGCCGATAATGAAAAAAAACTTCAAGGATTATTTTGCGGTGGGCCCCTACATCAAAAGGACTGCTGCGACAGATTTCGAAAACGAAAAGCCGAGCCCTGAATTCCAGGCTGTGTTCGACCGCCTTGAAAAAGAATACGGCATAAAATGCTATTCCGGGCACTGGCTTGTGACTGGAAGGCCGAAATGCCTTTTGGTTGACCCTGGCGATTTAAAGCACAGGGCAAACGACATCAAAAGGGAATACTGGGATTTTTTCAGGATAGATTCATTGAATTCTGGCGCCGATTTTGACGAGCCGCTTGTGTGGGGAAAAGCCGCAGGCATGCTCCTTGAAGAGCTCATAAACAATGTTTTTGCAAAAGAGTTCAAAAAGGAAGGCTGCGTGGTGCACTGCCATGAATGGCTTGCAGGCGGAATATTATTGCACCTGAAGCATTTCGACCCTGAAATCAAGACAGTTTTCACGACGCACGCGACAATTCTCGGGAGAAGCATTGCCGAGGCAGGGCAGGACCTGCACAGGGAAATAAGCGAGGGCATCGCGACAAACAGGGCGGTGGATGACGGGCGCTGCTACCAGTTCAATGTGCAGGCAAAGCATTTGACAGAAAAAGCCTGCGCGCACAACGCAAACGTTTTCACCACGGTTTCCGAAATCACCGGGAGGGAAGCACAATATCTTCTCGGAAAAAAGCCGCATGCAATCCTGCCGAACGGGTTGAATCTCGACAAATTCTATGTGATGGAAGAGCTGTCGAATTTGCATGTGCAGTACCGCAGCCAGATAAGGAAGTTCGTCATGGATTACTTTGCTCCGTACTACCAGCTGAATGTCGAGGAAACAATTTTCTATTTCATTTCAGGAAGATATGAATTCAGGAACAAAGGCCTGGACCTGTTCATAGACGCTTTGGGGGAACTGAACAAAAAACTCAAGGAAAGCAATTCCAAAAAAACAGTCGTGGCATTCATCTGGGTGCCCTCGGACAACAGGGGCAAAAACATAGAATTATTGAAGCACATGGCGCTGTACGAAAGGCTCGAGGACGAAATAGAGGAAGAAGTGAAAAAAATAAAGAACAGGCTTTACTACAACATTTCGAAAGGCCAGCCGCCTACATCCGAAAACCTTTTGGACGAGGAATTTTTGTACAACACGAAAAAAATGCTTTTCGAATTGAAGCACGGCAAGAACGACCTACCGCCTGTCTGCGCGCTCGAAATCGGGGAGGAAAACAGCATCACAAGGACAGTGCAGAAAAACAAATTGTTCAACAAGGAAAGCGACAAGGTGAAAATAATCTATTACCCGACCTATCTCTCGCAGACCGACGGCCTGATTGGATTGGATTATTACCAGGCCGCAATAGGATGCCATTTGGGCGCATTCCCTTCATATTACGAGCCTTGGGGCTACACGCCGCTTGAAACAATGGCGCTGGCATTGCCCACTATCACCTCTGATTTGAGCGGTTTCGGCCAATACCTTGAAAAAAACGTGCTCGGGGGAAAAGAGGAAAAATCAGTAAAAGTCGTGAAGCGCATGAACACAGACTATGAAACCGCAAAAAAGGAACTCGCGGACTACATGCTCGAAATCTATTCCATGGACAAAAGGGAAAGAGTGGATGCAAAAATCAGCGCAAAAAAAATCTCCTACTTATTCGACTGGACCAAACTCATAGAAGAATACGAAAAAGCGTACTGCCTGCTGTCCAAGTGAAAAAAACGAACAAAAAGATTAAATATAACAAAAGCCTAATCCTGCCGGTGATCTGATGTTTGTGTTCTTGTTCGGCTTCGGAAAGGGAAAAATGGAAATGACCCTGAAAAAATTCAATTTTACGCCAGGGGAAAAAATAAGCGGGCATGCCTCGCTGCAATTGAACAAGCCTGTGAAGGCAAGGGCAATGAAGGTTGTGTTCTGGGGGGAAAGGACAACAAGGCACACAGACCACGATTCGCACGGCACGCATACTGACACCCATACCGAAACAATTTACAGTTTTGAACTGCCTCTTGACGGCGAAAAAGAATATTCCAGCACGGAATACGATTTTGAAATAGCGATTCCCGGCAACCTGCTGCAAACCCAGGCGCCGCCTGAAATCGGCGGTGCAGTCGGGGCATTCATGAAAACCGCCATGTTCCTTGCAGGCCCGATTGCGCCCCCGAAATGGTTTGTGCAGGCAAAACTCGACATTCCGGGGGGCATGGACGTTTCAAAAAAAGTGCAGGTAAATATTACATGAAAGCAGGCATTATTCCGACCCTTATCATAGTTGCTGTTTTATTGTGCGGCTGCACCTGGTTGCCATCAAACCCGGAAGCGACGCCGGCACCTGGCGCCACGACCACAGCAACCCCTGCCCAGACGCTGACCATAACACCGACTCCGGTTCAAACGCCGTCTGGAGAGATAATTCTGGAAATCCGAATCCCAAAAACAACATGTGCTGTTGGCGAGGCATTTAACGGGAAATATTATATGAAATATGACGGCGAGCCGTTCAGGGGGCTGATACATTATTGCGCTTCAAGGCAGGGCTTTGACTGCAATGTCTGCTCCAGGACAAGCGGTGTCCTTGAAAACATTGACTTCGACAAGGGCGGCCAATTCAAGGTTGCGCTGCAGCCTGTGAAAATCAACGACACAGGCATTGAAAGATATTGCCTGGGTGGCGAAGATTCGTTCGAAGAAGCCGGAACTTACACTTACACTATGTCGGTCTTCAAATGCGCAGACATTGAAAAAGAGCTCGGCGTCAAAGACTGCGGCTGGGGGGAAGAAGGCTTGAAAGAAGGCCTTTTGGGGATGACACCGCTAAAAACAACCGCAAAAAGCGTTACAATAATCGGGAACCAGCAAACCCCAACACCGGCCCTTACGCCGACCCCCACTCCAACACCGATGCCTACTGCAACTCCAACGCCGGCAGGCAGCCCTGCGCTCGGGGAAGACACTTACCAGGCAGGGGACATAATCACAGGCCTTGAAGGCGCAGGAGAATATGAAGGGCAGGCGGTTTCAATAAAGGTGATGGAAATCTGGAGCGCAAACGAAGTCCAGGTTTCCTTGTTGAATCAGGACGGAGAAGAGATTTCCAGCATAACATTGCCTTCAGGGAGCTGGCTCGAGCAAAGCTTTATGGACTCGACCTCGAATTACGCCCTTGCAACAAAAATGCAGATAACAAAAATCAAATTCAACCAGGCAACAGGGTACGGCACAGTGGTAATCAAGGTATTTTCATGAAGGGATAAGATTGGCTGGATGGAAAATTTTATTCATTGCGCTGATTGCACTCCTGCTGTTAAACGGCTGCTCTGACCAGGGCCAGGCAAATCCCGGCGCCAGCACATCGCCAACTCCAAGCCCTGCAATTTCACAAACACCAACACCGGCGAAAACCCCGAAACCAAGCCAGACCGCAACACCAACTGTAAAACCATCACCGACTTCAACTCCAAGACCTTCGCCGACACCGACAGCAACGCCAAGCCCAAAAGCCACGCCGACTCCAACGCCGACCCCGAAGAAAACTCCGACGCCAACGCCCACTCCTGCCCCCACCCCTACGCCGACTGCCCCTGACTTCAACGTCCAAAAAATCGAAATAACGCCTGGCCGGGAATGCCGCGGCCTGTTTGATGTGACCGCGGTTTTCAAAAACATAGGCCGCGCCAAATATGACATAAATGCCTTAATGACGCTCACGGCAGGCGAAACAACCGGAACGCTCGAAATCAAAAGCGCGCCGGCAAACGAAGAATTCGAAATCAAACTGGAAGACGTTGACACGGCCGGGCTGGGATTCCTGGAAGCGACCGCGGTAGCCGATGCCAACGACAATGTGCCGGAATCGGACGAGGAAAACAATTACCTGGAAAAATCCCTGGATTTACGGCCGGATTTTTCCATAAGCGATTTGTCCATAGAGCTGGCCGATTCCGAGGACAAAGACTATGAAGCGGTTTTTTCATTTGACGCAACAGGCAAGAATTATTCGTCTTTCGATGTAAGCGTGGCGCTTTACGTGAACGGCATGGCCGTGGGCGAAAAGCATTTCACTGGCATTTGCCCTGAAACAAGCCAGTACCCGGTTATAATGAGAATTTCAGGCTCAAACCTCGACATCGGCTGGGGCAACGAAGTCAGGCTTGTAATCGACGAAGAAAACGAAGTTGAAGAATCAGACGAAGAAAACAACGAAATAGTGCAGGAACTATTTGTAGAGGAATGACTAATTTTCTGCCCTTTTCTTCAAATCATTAATCACGTTCATGTAGTTTATGAACGCGTCATAGGGGTTTTCGTAGGGATTGAAATACTTGTGGACATCGCCGTCAGCAAACCATTTAGTGCACATATAGTAAAAGTGGTCGCTGATTTGGAGCCTGCGCCAGTCCTCCAAAACCTTGCCCTTGGCTTTCCTTGCATGCGGCTCAAGGTTTTTCAGTTCTGAAAAGGCCTGCTGCTGCATCCTGTTCTCAAGCCATGCTGAAAGATCGCGGTCCACATCAGCCCAGGAAACAATTCCGGGCACATCGAATTCGTCCCTTGGCATGTGATTTTTTATTATGTCAGAGGCAAGGGCAAAATTGAGGTGCTTGTGTTTCAGGACTTCGTTTGGGAGATAGGAGAGGAAATTGAAGATGCCTGTTTCCTGCCACTGGTGCTCGCCGAATGTTTCGTAATCCATGAAGAGGTTGATGCAGTCGCCCTGTGAAGAGGAAAGCCAGGAAGCGTATTTGTCTGCGGTGAGCGGGAATTCACTCCATGAATGCTCGGAAAAACGGAACGCGATATCATCGCTCAGCTTGTAATTCCTTGAAAGAACCCTGATATCAGAGCCCTTGGCCTTGTACACATAATTGGGGCTTCTCCATCCCAGGAAGCGGTCTATGCCCTCGCAGACAATTCCCTTGAAGCCGAGCTCTTCTGCTGCCTGTGCTATTTCATTGGAATACATTGCTTCGGTGTTCCTGAAAACCTTGGGCTTGACGCCAAAGGTTTGCTTCATGCGCTTCCTGTGCAGTTTGACCTGCTCAATGAATTCTTTTTTGGATACAAGCCATGAAAGCGAATGGTAATAGGTTTCGTTGAAGAATTCGCAGCAGCCGGTGTCAGCGATTTTCTGGAAGGATTCAATCACATCAGGAAAGCCGTCCTCGAGCTGGTCGAGAAGAATTCCTGTAATGCTGTAATTCACTTTGAATTTTCCATCGGTTTCGTTTATCAGGCGCAGGATTGCCTCGTTCGCAGGCTTATAGCATTTCCTTGCAACTCGCTCCAGGTAGAATTTGTTGGCTTTTTCATCGAAATATTCCTTTTGCTGGCCTATATCGAAAAAAGAAAACTTGGAAAGGCGCAATGGCTGGTGGACCTGGAAATACAGGCAGATATCAGTCAAGTTTGCTCACCTTCCGTTGTACGCGGCATTGTACACTTGTGCTGTCTCGCGTGCGACATCCCCCCATTTCCTGAACTTCTGCATTTCAGCAAAGCCCTTGTCCTGGAGTTCGGAGCGCACTGCGTCATAGCAGAGCACGCCGATAATTTTGTTTGCGAGT
>JAPLVS010000065.1 GCA_026396995.1 Candidatus Iainarchaeum sp. | reverse complement strand
ATATGCGAGCACTTGCTCGAAATTCATGTATGCTGCGACCATAGCCAGCTGCAATGTCATTACCGGCGCAGGCTGCGGCGGATTAATCCAACATTTGTCCTCTAAGTGGAAGATCTGGAGGTATGAAACAACGAAATAGAACAGGGAAAGCATTATCATTATGGCAATGTACTCCTTCCCTGTTATGTTTAAGTCTGCCTGTTTGAGCTGGTTTTTGAGCTTCGGGAACCTTTTTTCTATTGCCGCGCCTGCGGATGCCAGCGGTGCGCTCATTGTTTTCAGTTTTTCAAGCGGCAAAATGCCGAATGGAATCATCTGCATGTTTTTTCCCTTCTTTTTCCCGGGCTCTTTTGTTGATGCCCTGGTTTTTTGCCCTCAGGCTTATTCTGTTATCTTCTTGAAGTCCTGGTTTTTCCTTACCACATCTACAACCATGTCCGGGTCATTATAATATTCTGCAACCACCCTTCCGACACTGTTCACGTCCCTTACTTTTTTGTCAACCATCCATTCCAGCACTTTCTGCTTTTCAAGGATTTCCCTTTTGATTTCGGCTGCATTCATGCCTGTGTGCAGGCCTAATTCATCGAACAATCTTATGCTTTCGTTCTGTCTCCTTATCTGGTCTTTTGCAGGGCTCCACCTGAAAATCAGGTTTGTTTTCACTACATCTTCTGCCGCACCCCTTTTTTCAGGAATGAATTCCGCAACATGCAGTACTCTCCTGCTTCCTATTTTCCTGTTCCTGAACATTACAACATTCAGGTGCACCGCGTCCAGCATTGTCAACGGCACAGAAATCGGCGGATTCACCAATCTTCTTATTGTTTCCTGTGCTGTGTTCGCGTGCACTGTCGTGTAAACGCTGTGGCCTGTGTGCATTGCCTCGAATAATACCTCTGCTTCCTGCTGCCTCCTGATTTCACCCACAATTATCCTGTCAGGCCTCATTCTCAGCGAGTTCACCAATAAATCCAGCATTGAAATGCCGCCTTTTCCTTCAGGGTTCGGTTCCCTTGTGGTCAATGGCACCCAGTGCAGGAATTCCGGCGCCTTCAGTTCCCTTGTGTCTTCGATGCTTATCATGCGGTGGTTTGGTGGAATAAATGGAAGACATATGCCCAATATCGTGGTTTTTCCGCTTGCAGTGCCGCCGCTGAATATTATGTTCAATTCGTACTGGATTGCTTCCCATATTGTTGCCATTAATTCCGCGTTCACTGTGTTGTTTTCTATGAGGTCAGGCACAGTCCAGGGTTCTCTCCTGAACATCCTGATTGTTATCGTGTTGCCGTTGCTGCTGATCGGATACAGTGTGGCGTTCGCCCTGTCGCCTGTCACAAGGTGCGCGTCCAGCAATGGGTTCAGTGTTGTAATCTGTTTTCCGATTCTCCTTGCAATGATGTTTGCATAGTTTTCGATTTGCTCTTCGGGTTCAATGTAAATGTTCGACCTCAGCCAGCCGTGTTTTTTGTGGTAGACCCAGACAGGCTGGTGCGCAGCATTCACCACGATTTCCTCAAGGTTGGGGTCGGAAAGCATTATTTCTATTTTTCCAAGGCCGAGCATGTCGTGCATTAATACTGCGGTCAGGCCGTTGACTGTTTTCGGCTCGGCTTTCGGCATCCTTGCCTTTATCAGTTTTTCGGCTTCACCGGCAAAGTGTTTTTTCATTTCGTCAATCTGGTCAGGGTCGCTTATCTTTTCGCTCATTGCCCCTTTGACAGATATCAGGCTGTTTTTCAATTCCAAAAGCATTGCCTGGGTGCCGACCCCTATTTCCGGAATGTTTACATTGTATTCGCTGACGAACTGGTGCCTTTTCTCGAGAATATTCACTTCCACTTCTTCCTTGTCCGATTGCACCTTATAGGATTCGATTACTTTTTCCATCGCCATTCTTGCCCACATTCCTTATTTTTTGTCTTCCCTTAATTTGAGCATTATGCCGCCCAAAGGCAGGTATTTCAGATCCACAAGCCTGTTTTCAGCGAGTATTTCCGCGTACTCATCCACTTTTTTCCTCGGAATTTCAAGGTCTTTCGCAATCTGCTTTGTTTTCGCCTTTCCCTTGCTTTTCACATAAACGTAAATCCTGTCAGCGTCAGTCACAATGCTGAGCTTTTTTATGTCCCTGGAAACAGTTTTTGCCTTTTCCTTTTTGTGGTCAACGTAGGAAATCTCTGTTTCAACCATTCCAGGCGAATCCTCTATTGTAACTCTCCTTTCCCTTCTGTCCATTTCAATCATGTTTATGAGCCTGTCAAAGTCCTGCAATAGCCTGCTGCTGTCCAGTTTCTGTATTTCGGTTTCGATTTCCCTTTCGTTCAGGTTATATTTCCGCATTAATTCCTGCACCCTGTGCTCTGCAATGTCGATTTTGCCCTGGCTTGCGTCTTCACCGCTTTTTGCCCTGATGATTTCGCGCAATCTTTCGCTAGGCATTCCTTCAACGCCTGCCTTTTCCGCCCTTTGTTTTGCCCAAAGGCTCCTTTCAAGCAAATCCAGGTCTTTTGCCTGCTGGGTCTGGTGGTCTGCGGAATAATAATCGTGGTGCGGCCTGTCGCCTGCAGGCCTTGAAATCTCGGTTTCCTTTGACACTTCGACAGCAAGCTTTGGCTTTTCAGCCTGCTCTTTTTGCGCGGCTGCAGGTTTTCCCTGCACAGCTTCCACTTTTTTCAGTGCAGGCTGCAATATTTTTTCCTTTGCCTTCAGCGCTTTTTCCTTTTTGATTTTGGCCGCCTTTTCTTCGAGTTTTTTCCTTATTTTTTTCCTGCGCTTTTGCCTTGAAGTGCCGAGCTTTGCTTTTTTTTCCTCGTCTTTTTCCAGCACGTCCAGTTCTTTTTCGAGCTTGAACAGCCTGGCTTCC
>JAPLVS010000044.1 GCA_026396995.1 Candidatus Iainarchaeum sp. | reverse complement strand
ATGCTCCCGCTGATAACCCAAAAGCTTGATTTTTTCATGCTTATTTATGCCCTGATACTGCTCGCGGCAATAATCGCGCTGTTCACCCGAAAGCGCTGGGCGGTGGTTTACTTTGAGGGCATTGCTGCGACTTTTTTTCTTTACGCTGTGTGGACCTTGAAAAACTTCGGGTATGAGGCAGCACAGGCAGGGGATATTGTTCTCTTCATGATGGGTTTCTATGCGCTGTTTTCAATCGGGGCAATATTGTTTGCATCAGAGAAAAAGAACTTTTTGGCCGGTGCCACGCTTCACTTGTTCGCCTCGATCTGGTTTTATTGGGCAATATCGGACATTTTCACAGTTCACTTCCCGGGATTGCACTTGCTTTTCAGGATTGCCTTCCTGTTAATCGCCTTGCTGCTCGCAGCCTTTGCGAGAAAAAGCCTTTCAATCCAGAAATCAGACTGGCATGTCGTTGTGCCCTTTGCGGCGGCAGGTTTCCTTACCCTGTTCAATGTTATGCCGCTTCTGATGATGCTTATCGCTTTCTCTCTCTTCTTTGTGGTGTTTGCATCGAGGGAGGAACACACGCTGCTGGTTCCAGCCAGGCTTGTTTCGGTTGTGGCTTTTGTGTTTGTTTTCGCAACATTGTTCTGGCTTAAAAACTTTTCTTTCGACGACCTGTGGGCGTACAGCAGGATGTTCTTGTTTGTTGTTTCTGCCCCGGTTTTCTACCTGCTGTGGCTTGAATCCAAAAAGCTGGCCGAAAAGCTTAATGATGGCACAAAGGACTTGGTTGCCCCGGCCTACTTTGCCGGAGCCAGCCTTTTGATTCTTGAGTTCATCTCGCTGGAAATAAATGCTTCCGTGTTCGAGCCGACCATTAGGTCGACATTGATTTCTGTTGTGTGGGTGGCGCTCGCAATAGCGTACGTTTTGTACGGGTTCAGGGCAAAGCTGAAGGAAAGCAGGATTACCGGGTTCGGTTTTTTTGCCTTTGCAATCATGAAAGTGGTTTTGTTTGATTTGAGCCATCTTGAAATATTTTACCGCATAATTTCCTTCTTTGTTTTGGGGATTGTTCTTCTGGCAGCGGCTTTCCTTTACAAAAAATACGAAAAGCAGTTCGCTTGAATGCCAAATTCAAACCATAAAGATTAACTTTTATTCCAAGCGCTAATTTTTGTATGCCGGTTTTCAGGGGCGGGAAAATCCCACAAAAGAAAAGGGGTTTGCTTGGAAAGGAAATCTCCAGGTACTGGAAAGGCAAAAGGCAGTATGGGGAAGCCGAGAACTGGTGTGTCAAAAATACGCCTTTTAAAAAAATAAAGGGCATTTTTCCGGCCATTTTTATGCCTGTGAACGGCAAGCCAAGCTTTATTGAAGAAACTGCACAGGCCAAAGGAAAACCGGCTGTTGTCCTCGACTGGGGCTGTGAGAACGGCAGGACCGGAAAGGAGCTCGCTAGGGAATACGGCGACAAAGTTAGGGTTTACGGTTATTCGAAGGATTCCTATCCGAGCTGGGCGAAGGCCGGCGGAGTGAAATTCATTCATGCAACAAAAGAAGACCTTCCAAGGTATCTCAAGAACGGTTCAGTGGACCTCATTTATTCTTATTTCGGGCTTGACCATTTGTCCGAAAAAGAGGGCGGCCTGGCACAGCACCTGCAACAATTGGTTCCCAAGCTTTCGGTGGGCGGAAAGATTGCCCTGAATTTGACCGACATTTCGCTGTCGCTGAATGAAAGGATTATGGATGAAATCCAGGGCGCAGTGGTGCAAAGCGGAGCGGTCATGGAAAGGGAGAACATTGTCTCGCAGGGAAGCGTTTTGCACATCGTTTACATCACAAGAAAGAAATAGGCAGCCGTCCCAAAAGCAAAACCTTTAAATCCGTTCGCTGGCTTTTCTAGTTATATGCCTGTTTCTATGGTAAAGGATTTCAAGTCCACTGCGGACATTCCTGTGCCTGAAAAGACAATAGACCAGGTCATAGGCCAGGAAAAAAGCGTTGAACTGATAAGGAAAGCCGCAATCCAAAAGAGAAACGTCCTGCTTGTGGGGCTTCCGGGAATCGGCAAGTCAATGCTTGCACAGGCAATGGCCGAAATAATGCCGATACAGGAACTGCAGGACATTTTGGTTTACCCGAACAATGCCGATCCCAATAACCCGAAAATAAGAGTGGTGAAGGCGGCCGAAGGCAAAAAAGTAGTGAACGATGCTGCAATCGAGGCAATGAAAGAAGAAGGCAATTCAAGGATGGTCGGAATGATTCTTCCGCTCGCGTTTTTCCTGATTACTTTTGTCTTATGGCAGATGGGCTGGATTAGCCCTGACCCTGTCGCGGCCGCAGTTATCTTCGCAGCCAGCCTTATCTTGGGCGGATTCATTTTGATTTCAGCGGCGCTTGCGACACAGATGAGGAGCAGGGAATCGATTTCAACGCCGAAACTCTTGATCGACAACGCAGGCAAAAAAACTGCGCCCTTCATCGAGGCCACTGGCGCAAAAGCCGGAGCGCTTTTGGGGGACGTAAAGCACGACCCGCTGCAGAGCGGCGGTCTTGGAACACCGGCGCACCTCAGGGTGGAACCTGGAATGATCCACCGCACAAACAACGGCGTTTTATTCCTTGACGAAATTTCCTCTTTGAGCGCTAAATCACAGCAGGAACTGCTCACGGCAATGCAGGAAAAAAAATACGCTATTACAGGCCAGAGCGAGCTCTCCTCAGGCTCAATGGTGCGCACAGAGCCTGTGCCATGCGATTTTGTCCTGGTTGCTGCAGGCAACTATGAGGATCTTGTTAGGGTGCACCCGGCACTGCGCTCGAGAATCCGCGGTTACGGTTATGAAATTTACATGAACCTGGACATGGAAGACAATGAAGAGAACCGCACCAAACTTGTCCAGTTTGTCGCGCAGGAAATCAAAAAAGATGGAAAAATCCCGCACTTTGAAAGGGATGCGGTCGAAGAAATAGTTTTGGAGGCAAGGAAGAGGGCGCAGAGAAAGCACCGCTTAACCCTGAAATTAAGGGATTTGGGCGGCCTGGTAAGAGCAGCAGGGGACATTGCGAAAAAGAAAGGCGCGGTGCTTGTTTCAAGGCAGGATGTAATCGAGGCAAAAATGTCAGCTTTAACCCTTGAACAGCAGATAATGGAAAAAATAATAGAGCACAGGAAAGATTATGAGGTTTACATTTCGAAAGGCACAGCAATCGGCAGGGTGAACGGCCTTGCAGTAAGCGGGGACGGCTCCGCGGGAATGATCCTGCCGATTGAAGCGGAAATTGCCCCTGCTGCTTCAAAGGCAGAGGGCAAAATCATTGCTACAGGAAAGCTTGGCGAAATCGCGCGCGAGGCGGTGCAGAATGTGTCCGCCCTTGTGAAAAAAATCAGCGGGAAGGATATCAGCAGGCACGATTTGCACATCCAGTTCCTGCAAACCTATGAGGGCGTTGAAGGAGATTCGGCTTCCGTGAGCGTTGCGACCGCAGTCATTTCCGCTTTGGAAAAAATCCCGGTAAAGCAGAACCTTGCAATGACAGGCTCATTGTCTGTGCGCGGGGAAGTGCTTCCGGTGGGCGGCATCACAGCAAAAATCGAGGCAGCAATGAAGGCAGGCTTTACCGAAGTGATTATCCCTAGGGCAAACCTGCAGGACATTGTGATTAACCAGAACGAACTGAAAAAAATAAAGGTCATCCCTGTTTCTTCGCTTGAACAGGTTTTGGACAATGCTTTCGAGCGCGGCAAAGGCAAGAACAAAATGCTCCGCTCGCTCAAAAAAATCCTCTCACTTTCCTTTTCGGGAAGGCTTGGAATGCTCGGCGGAAAAGCAGTGGGAAAATAATTAAAGGCTGAATGCCTGCAATCTATTTATGGCTTCAGGCTCGCCCCAAGTGGAAAAAATCACTGAACTGCTTTTGGTTGTCCACCCAGGCTGGTTTTTGTACGGGCAGAACCATTCCATGGACCGCAGGTTCGAAGAGGAATCCATGAGGCTTTTTTATTTTGCAGGCAAGCCTGGATTCAGGCCGCCGGAATTGGACGCCGAGCGCCTGAAAGCTGCGTTGATGGGTTTGGCGAAGCACGGCCCGGATAGCCCGGAATGGCTGAGTTTCAGGAAAACAGTCGAGGATGTCGACCTGAACCGCTACAGGAAGGAAGTGTTCAATCGTTACGGGCTTGCAATAAAAGAGGCAGCAAAAAGGCCGGGTGTTGCGGTTGCATTTGTGGATTTGCCGTTTGTTCATTCAAGAGTCTGGAAATACAAGGATTTGAAGGATGCGCGTGACAGGGCTTTGCTTGCCGAAACCCACATTTCAAGGCTTGAACGTTTTGCAAGAGCCGAGTTCGGAAACAGGTTCATTAAGGCAAAAATCCCGCCAAGATATGATGATTTTAGGGGAATAGCCAAAAGCATTGTTTCAGAGGCTAAAAGGCAGGGATTGCAATTCAAGCGGCCGTTGGTAAGGGGCATCGGGGAATTGAGCTATTTGTGCGTTGCAAAAACCATTGACGAAACCAAGGCACGCATTCCTGGCTCGAAAGGCATTGTGGACGAGCGCTATTGCGGCGACATGCTTGAGGGGGTTAAAGCGCGCAGAATCCGCAGGCATACAAGTGAGAATTATGCAAGGACAGCGAGAAAAGAAGCCGTGAGAAAAAGGGCTTACGGGCGGCATCGCACGCCGCGTGGCTGAACTCAGCGCAGGGCATGCCTTCTTTGCGGCAGCCGGTGGAAGGTGTCTTTGTGCGGCATTCCGCTTGGGGGCCTGCCTGCTCCGCGTTGTGCCGGGCCTGGATTTGGCCTGTTTTCATGCTTGCCTGTTTGGTGTTCTCTTGCTGCCATCAGTGCAGACCTGTCTTTTGCGCTCAGGGTTTCTTCGCCAAGCCTTAACGCGTCATTGATAGACAGCATTTGCCCTCCCTGCCTGAGCATTGCCTGCGCTTTTTCAGGGAAAGGGTCGCCTTCGACGAAATAGAAGACTTCTATTCTCCCGTCTTTATTTCTTACCGCAAGCGGCCTCTGCAACGCGTTCAGGTTTGCGCGCAATGCTTCTGTCCTGAACGGCTCCCTTTCAACAGTTTCAAAGAAGTTCCTGAATTTTTCCGGCACTTCTTCAAGTATGTCGCCCAAAAGCGAAATGAATGGCAGGTTTCCGAGTTGCCCTGGCCCTCTTTCAGCGCTCTCAATGCAGACATGCGAGCGCGGGCTGGCTTCGGCCACCGCATCAATTGCTTTTCTTGCCCCCGCATATCTTTCAGCACTTTGCGGGTTAACAAGGTTTTTGTCAATAAAAACAATATTGAATGGTGGTTTTCTTTCAGCATTGCTGTCCTTTATCAGGCTGAGGGCACCTTCAACGTTTTCCGCAAACCTTAATTCGGCCACTCGAATGCTGGCGTCTTCCAAAATTCTCGACAGGAGTTTCTTTTTCATTGAGTCGTCTTCGATGAAAAGAACCCGCATTCCTTTTCCGATAGCTCGCGCTTTAGCACCCTGCGCGAGGCTCACCCTGTCAGGAGCACCCTGCCGTGCTTGAGCAGGAAGTCGCCTTTTTTTGCGGTTTTGCTGTCTGCTTCTGTTTCGCCTTTAAGATAGGCGATTGTGTTGGCGCGCTTGTCTATTTTCCTTACTGTGCCGAGCCATAAGCCGTTTTTTGTGTAAACAGGCAATCCTACTAATAACTCCGAAACCCTTGTCCTGAAATCGAAGATTTCCAATCCTTTAATCGAGACAAAAATCACTGCAAGTGATACCACTATTGCAAGCCAGAAAAAGTCCACTGTGGCCTTTCCTAGCAGCACAAGGGTGCCTGCGTCAAGCAGGAACCAGAGAATGACAATGGATATCGCGTAAATGAAATATTTCCTTAATTTGACGGCAAGCCTGAAGTGCATTGCGTCCGCGATTTTGCCTATCACCATGCAGATTGCGGAAAGCGTGAGGAAAAAGTAAATGCCCTGCACCGCGCCGAGATATGTTTCAATCGGGGCGATGCTCGTAGGCAGGCTGGAGATAAGCGTTATTATTGCGAAAATTAAGACAAAGATGCCTGCAACGTAGGGGATGAAGCTCATCCTCTGCAGGGAAATCGAGGGAACCGCGCTTTCGTAGAAGTCATGCAGCCTTGCTTCTATACCGAAGCCTTTAATCAGGAAATAAAAGCCCACAATGAATGCGACGCCCTGCAGGAAAAAGTTTTCGACGTTTAGGTAAAGGGTGAGCGCGTAAAGCAGGAGAATCATTCCGGGGATGCCGAAGAAAATCCTTGCAAGGTATGGGTCCTTCAATGCCTCTTTTATGGTGTAATAAACGGATTCGACCTGCTGCGCCTGCTTCACTATGACCATTTCCTTTGAGAGGATTTTCTTCCTTGACTGCAGCAAGGGCAGGACCTGGTCGTCCTCGCCGCCGTCGGTGACAAGGATAAAGGCCTCAGGCTTTACCTTTCCCTCCAAAAAATCGAGCTGTTCGTTCAGTTCCTTGTCAGAGCGGAAGCCGCCCTTGTCATAGCCGGTAATGGTCGCAATCTCAAGGTTCTGGAATTCTTTCCTCAGCGAGTCGTATTTTTTTATCGCCGCAAAAATGCTGTTGGCATCGGACTCTTCGGGATCGGCAAGGATGAGCTTTGTGGCGGCTTTCAGGTTTTCCTCCCTGCCGATGACCGGGCCTGTAATGCCTGTTTTTTTGCCGAGGTCATTGTCCCGGTCAACGCAGAGGATGAGAACGCATTCCTTTTTCGCTGCAGCCAAAAAAACACCAGTTTTAGATAGTTTTAACTTATTAATTCTCACCAGTTAATTATTTAAATACTGGTCTGTACGATACTATATATAACCATCCTGTTTTAATTTTTTGGGGATTCGCATGGCTGCAGTTGCAATGAAGAGCGTAGTGTTTCTTGTGATTTTCCTAGCCTTGGCGGGAGCTGTTTTGCTTGCTTCAATATATTTTGAAGATGTTTCCGCGTTTTTTATCGGCAATATCCTCTGGTTCCTTCTTCTGGCGGCATTTGCTGCATTTGCGTGGAAGGCCAGGATGCTGAAAATCAAGGGCTATGAGCGCGCAATTGTTTTCAGGTTTTCAAAATTCAAGAATGTCGCAGGCCCTGGCTGGGTTATGCTCCTGCCATTCAGTGACACTTATTCGCTGGTGGACTTAAGGGTCAAGACCCTTGATGTGCAGGAACAGGACGCGGTCACAAAGGATTCCATCGAAATAAAGGTCGATTCGGTGATTTACCTCAAGGTAAAGAAGGACAACCAGTCAGTGATAAACTCGGTCCTTGAAGTTGAAGACTACCAGAATGCCGCAAAGCTTTTCGTGATTTCCACAATCCGTGACATTATCGGCGGAATGCTTTTGAGCGAGGTCATTTCAAGGATCGAGGACATAAACAGGCAGGTCCACGCATCGCTTTCCAAGATTGCCATCGACTGGGGCGTTGAGGCGATTGCAGTGCAAATAAAGGACATCACTATTCCGCCAACTGTTCTTAGTGCAATGCACTCACAGAAGGCGGCAGTCCAGGAAAAGCTTGCAAGGATGGAGAAAGCCGAGGCGCAGAAGGCTGAAATAGACGCGGTGAAAGAGGCTGCGGAAGGCCTTTCAGAGAAAGCCCTGAACTATTATTACATTAAGGCGCTCGAGGAAATGGCCAAGGGCAGGAGCACAAAGGTGTTCTTCCCTGTGCAGTTCTCGAACCTGGCGCAGTCCCTTGGCGGAAAGCTCGACCAGAAAAGCGAGGCGCGCATTGCAGGCGCGCTGGAAACCACAGTTGGCGGCAGGGGCAAGTGGGATAAGCCGGCGGAAGGCAGGGAAAAAAAGGCAGGCGGAAAAAAGCGTTCCAAATAATCCGCTTCCTTTTTTCAATAATGCTTTTTTTCAAATCTGTCTTGCGACCAGTATTGCAATGAACAGGATGTATCCAACGGACAATGCCATTGCGAGCATTTCTTCCTGGACTAGCGCAAAGGCCTCGATTGCCGCGCCCACAAGGAGCGAGAAAAGCGCTATCACCAGCAGAAGGAAGGAATCCCTGGCGATCATCTGGAATTCGTTCGGGTAATATTTTTTCTTAACCAGTGCCACAGAAATAAGGCCGCCTGAGATTGCCCCGAGGAAGTAACCTGCGAATTCGGGAATGCCGTGCGGCAAAAGGCTGAAAAACATCAGGTGGTTTGCTGCGACCGCGTTTTGGCCTAAGAGTACGCCGACAATCGAGGCATTCCAGATTATAAGGAAAAGCGCGCCTGCCCCGAACAGCACGGACAAGAATACGGCCAGCACCATCAGGGAAGCGTTGTTTGAGTAAATGAGATTGAACCAGCACCAGAAATCCTTTCCGCAGGCCCCGCCGGACTGCTGTATTGCATTGGCCACATTTGTGGCGCTGCCGCTCGGGGCAATCATTGCAATGCGCCCAAGCGCAGTCCCCTGGTCCTTGAAAACCACGTCCCTTGTGGGAATGGAAATGCACTTTCCCTTGTCAATGCAGACGCTTGAAGGCTCTGATGGGAAAAGCATGTACCAGACAGCATAGCTTGCGATTATGCCGACCGCGAACCATGCATAAATTTTTATGAGGTCAAAATTCCTTTCCACAAAATTCCTGTGGTGGGCGCACACTTTCGCCGCAGCCTCTTCTTCCACGAGGAAAACGCGGTGCACGAGGGGAATGGCTGCTATTGTTATGAAAGCGATTGAAAGTATGCTTGCCGACCCAGGGAATGACATGAAGGCAATCCACATCGAAACGCTGCTGAAAACAAAGCCGAGGAAGAGGGCATAAAGTGGGAATCTCACAAGCGATTCCTCTTCCAGCAATGACTCCAAAACCATGCGGAACACCTTGCAATGCTTTAAATATCTTTTTAATCAATAATCAGTATAAAAATCCAACATACTGCTTTTTTTGTGGGGATTGATTTGAGCAAGAAAATAGTATTGCCGGGGGAAGAACTCAGCACAGC
Source organism: Candidatus Iainarchaeum sp. (assembly GCA_026396995.1). Lineage (GTDB taxonomy): Archaea > Iainarchaeota > Iainarchaeia > Iainarchaeales > DTGL01 > JAPLVS01. The sequence goes on along the minus strand of JAPLVS010000044.1, from coordinate 41,371 downwards.
CGAGGAATTCGAAGGCAGGGAAAACACATTCCAAGATGACGGGATTGTTTTCTCAGATTCGATAGGCGAAGCGGAATTCGACTCAGGCAATTATGAGGTAAAGGTGAAAAAGGCAAAGCCGCTCAAGATTTTCACTCCCGGCACAAAGGTTTACGCAGTGGTTTCGGCAGTAAGGAAGAACTATGTGCTGGTGAGCATGAGGGAAGCGTATGCCGGAACCGAAAAGCGCGTCCTTACGCGGGGCAGCGCTACAATAATGGTTTCAATGATTGCCCAGGGCTATGTGAGGGACATAAGGGATGCTTTCAGGGTCGGCGACATAATTGTCGCGGAAGTCGAGGCTATAAAGCCCTATGGCGTGAATTTGCGCACAAACAAGCCTGATCTCGGGGTCATAAGGGCGTACTGTTCAAAATGCAGGACACCGCTGCATATGGTGCAGGAAAAGCTCATGTGCACGAACTGCGGCAGCGTTGAAAAAAGGAAAACAGGCAGCGGATATATACTGAAATAAGGGTGAAAAAATGGAAATGGAAATACTCCAGAACGAAAAGGAAACGCTTGAATTCAGGCTGAAAGGGGAAAGGCACACATTCCCATTGCTCCTGAAATACTATCTTTTGAAGGACTCGGATGTGGAATTCGCCTCTTACAAATTAAACCACCCGCACGACAAGGATTCATTGTTCATACTGAAAACAAAGGGCAAAAGCCCGAAAAAAGCGCTCCTTGAAGCGAACAAGAAAATCGCGGAAGAAGCCACAGAATTCACAAAATGCCTCAAATCGCTCGGAAAGTGAGGCGAGGCATTGCCGAAGCCTAATAAGGAACTCATCAGGGCAATCGGCATAGACGACGGCCACTTCACGCCCAGGAAAAAAGGCAAAACAAAGCTGGCCTTTGTGCTGCTCCGTGCAGACAACCGGCTTGAAGGAATCCTTTCTTCTGAAATCACTGTTGACGGCGCAGATTCCACAAAAACAATAATCAAAACGCTTTCGAACTCCTGTTTTTTGGAACAGGCGCGCTGTATTTTCCTTGAAGGAATCAATTTCGCCGGTTTCAATATGGCTGATGCGCAAACCATAAGCAAAAAAACAGGATTGCCGGTAATAATTGTTTTCAGGAAGCAGCCTGGCCTTAAGGGCATCGAGGCTGCATTGAAAAAATTCAAGGATTCAAAGAAGAGGATTTCGTTGCTCAGAAAAGCAGGAAAAATCCACAAAGCGGAAAAAATTTTCTTCCAGTGCCACGGCATTTCAGGGGAAGGGGCCAGAGAAGCGATAAGGAAATTCACAATCCATTCGAATTTCCCTGAGCCTGTGCGCATCGCGCACCTGGTTGCAAGCGCGGTAACATTGGGGAGAAGCACCTCGCCCTGAAAAACGGTGAAAAAATGAAGGAAAAGAAAAGACTGAGATTGGAACAGGAAGCCAGGGAAAGGGAGAAAGCCGAAAAAAAGGAAAACTCCGCCTGGAAAAGGCTCAAAAAAAGGCTTGCTTCCCTGAAATGGCTTGACCCTTTCACTTATGCCGACATGCTTTTGGAAAAAATCGGCAAAAAGGACAGCCAGGTTGTAAGCTGGATGGTGTACTTAATCACCGCGTTCGTTTCTGCACTTCTCCTTTACACTTTGTTTGGCTTTCTTTTCCACAGCCCTTCGCCGATGGTGATTGTGGTGAGCGGTTCGATGGAGCCGACCTTTTACCGCGGCGATGTGATGGCGCTCTCTGGATGGAACCTTGAGGAATTGAATGCACCGCTTATTGAAATGCCGAACACGGAAATCGATGGCCTGGACATTTCCGAATACGCTTACACCTTGTGCTCTGTGAAAGGCGTTGAAGGCCTTGAGCCCTGCAGGTCAGTAATAAAAAAAATCCAGTCCGGGGCGTTGCAGGCTTCTGCAAAGGACATTTTGGCTGAGAAAATCGTTTTCCCGAAACTCAACAAAGAAATTGACATCACAGAAAAAGGTGATGTGGTGGTTTACTTTTCGGAGGCGCAGGGCATTCCCATAATCCACCGCGCTGTCGCGAAAATCCGCGCAAAGGACGGCTTTTTCGTGCTCACAAAAGGCGATTCAGTGCTCAACGCATTTATCGACCAGGATGCCGGGCTCTCATACGGCGCTGTCCCCTTCGGCAAGCTACAGGGCAAAACAATCCTGATGATTCCTTGGATTGGTTACATGAAACTGATCCTGCTGGACGATTTGCCGTGCTTCCTGTCAAGCCCGATGACAAAAGCGAAATGTGCGTTCCCGTGAAGCGCTTTCCATAAACCTCTTTAATCTCTTCGGGCGAATATTTTAGTATGCCTAAGCCCAAGCCTAACGCTTCCCTGGTTGCAGCGAGGACTGACACGATTCTTGCAAGGCTTTCCCCTGAGCGCAGGGCTGCCTTGGCCGCAAACCAGCCCGCAATGCAAAGGCTCAATTCTGTTCTGAAAAGGGTTTCAAGGGAAAGATTGGATTCAGGGGAAAGGTGGAGCGAAAGGCGCCTGGAAAGGATGGGCAATGTTGCTGCGGATATTGCGCTCGGCAAACAGCCTGCAAGGTCGCCGAATGCAGGGAAAAGAAAGGCGGCATTGGCGTGGGGCAAGCCGTCTTTGCTTGAAAGCGTGCGCAGGGTTGTTCTGCCTTCAGGGCAAAGGATTGCGCTTACTTCTTTCGAGTCTGACAGTAGCGGCGGCTTCAAGTTCGGTGCAGGCCCGTACACCTTTGTTTCGGTAAAGCCTATTTTACAGAAAAGGCAAAGCGGAGAAATAGGCCGCACCCTTTCTTATGTTGACGGCTTCCGGGATACAACCAAGTTGCTTGGCGGTTCAATCGGTTATGCTGTGTTCAAGATTCACAGGCCTTCCAAAGGAAAGCCTTTGCTGATTGTGTCAAATTTCCAGATGCGGGCTTTGCCTGGCACCCCTGCCAGGCTTTTCACCGCAATCCTTAACCATTGATGAAACAGTCGGGTTCAAGATGATGCCGACCTCAAAAGTGCCGTTCCTTGTCAAGGAGCTGAAATAATGCCTGCGCCTGTCCCGAAAAGGCCTAAGCCAAGGCCTGTTTTGATTTCGGATGCCTTGTCGCACCTTTCCCTGGAGCAGAGAACATTGGCGACTTCAGGCCATGGCAAGCAGCGGTTCAGGAATGCTGTCCGTGTTGTGACAGGCGGCAGGCCGGTTGAGCCGAGAAAGATGTGGTATGTTGCAAGGCGCGCTGCAAAACTTGCTTTTGGTGAAAGCCCGAAGATGCCGGATGGCATGCCGGGGAAAAATGCAGGCAGGCAGCTTGAATATTTGCTGGACTGGTGGGTTCGCAGAAATGAGGTTCCGGCCGACTTCGATTTGAATGTGGCTGCCTTCGGAGTTATGCCGACAAGGCATTTTGCGGTTTTCTCGAAATCTATGGCCAGGGTTGAGTTCAGGACACAGGGTGAACGTAGCCTTGCAGGGTTTTCAGGCCTTGGGCCGGTTATGCAAGCCATGGTCAAACCGGTTTTCGACAGGAAAGCGAACCCAGAAATAGTGAAAGGCCTTGAAAGGAATTATGAGCACGATCTCCACCAGTATCTTGAGGGCGCTGTCGGATATGTTTCCTGCAAGTTCCACCAGGGCACAGACGGCAGGCCGGTTTTGGTTGTCTGGAACTGGCAGCCGAGGGCCTTGAACTTGTCCAGGCATTTTTTAAAGCAATACCGTGAATGGCCTGTTGAAACAATGAAATACCTGGAAGAAATCGGGCGAAGGGCAGGCGCCTCGATGATTGCAGTCTGCTCACAGCACCAGGCAAGACAGTATGATGTGGTCGGCGTCAGGGAAACCGGTTCCTATCATGTTGCGAATGTAACCGACCCAAGGAAGGCGAAAACAAAAGAACACATAATAGCCAGGTATGGAGAACTGGAAAAACTGCTTGCAAAGGACGGTTATAAACTTCAAGACCTAGGTTCGAAGATTGAACATTCCGGCCTGCCACAAGCCTGGGTTTTCAAAACCCCCACAAGCAGGCCTGTCAGAGAACCGATTTCGACAGTGTTCATGGCCAAAAAACTTTCGTGACAGGCAACCGCTTTTAAACCATTCCAGCCTTACTTCTTTTTATGGACGAAGAATCCGAGGAAGAGCCAGGTGATTCCTATAACAAGGAGTTCGAGAAATGGCCTTCAAGGGGCGACAGGGGTGCCTTCAAAATCGAATCGGCAAAGGAATGCTCGTTGAAAGAAATCACAGGCAAGGAAAAAAAGGTCGCTGTGATCGGCACCCTCAAATCAGTGGACAAGAAAGATATGCAGGGCGTGCTCTCTGACGGCACCGAGGAGTGCATTGTGGTGTTCACCGAGGGTGACATGCTTCCGGGCGTTTTGATTCAAATCAGTACAAGAAAGTCAGGGAACTGGAAAAAAAGCACTTTGGTGGGGAAAAATGAAACTGGTTTTGGAGAAAGCAGGCGATTTCAAGAAAAGTTGCGAGGCAATTGCAGTGCTCATTCACGAGGCTGAATTCGATGTCGGCGAAAACGGCATCGCACTTAAAGCCACGGACCCGAGCCAGATTTCAATGGTCGATTTCGAAATGAAAAAAGCAGCATTCAAGGAATTCAAGTTCGAAGCGGCCCAGCGCATTGGCCTTGATTTGGATTATTTGAACCAGGTTATGGGCAGGGCAAAGCCGACCGATGAACTTACAATCGAGCTTGTTCCCCAAAAAACCAGCCTGAGCGTCACATTCAAGGGCGCCTCCACAAGGCATTTTTCGGTTCCGCTCATCGATGTTTCAAAGAATCCTGTGCCCAATCCGAAAATAGAATTTGATGTTGAACTGAAAATGAAGGCAGGCATAGTGCAGGACGCATTGAAGGATGCTGAACTCATCAGCACGCATGTTTTGCTTGGCGTTGAAAAGGAAACCTTTTTCGTGAACGCCAACAGCAGCAAAGGCACATTGAGAAACGAGACAAGCAAAAAGGAAAAGGAAATGAAATCTTTTGTCGCAAAAAAGGACTGCAAAAGCATGTTCCCGCTGGATTACCTGAAAGACATGCTGAAAACCCCTTCAGGCGACGACGAAATAGAATTGAAGCTGAAAAGCGATGCCCCGCTCTTCATATCCTACAAAATCGGGCAGGCCAGCATCGCCTACTTTTTGGCGCCGAGGATTGAAAGCGAATAAAGCGGCATTATAGGCGTTTCCAGGCTTTTTCTTCCCTGTGCAAAAGCCAATCTTTTGCAAGGCTTTTTTCGCTCAGAAGTGCAGTGCTGTTTGGCCTTGTCCTTGCTTCAGCTTTAATCTGGTACTTTTCAAGCTCTTTTTCCAGGATGCCGTCAAAGATTTCAATGAGCGCCTTGGCTTCTTCGCTTTCCTGGTTGATGCGGAAAAGCTTTGCCCTCCCGATTTCCCTTGTTTTGACAACAATTTTGCTTTTCTCAAAGATCGGCATTATGCGGTGCAGCGTTGACCAGGGGATTCCCGCATTCTTGGAGATGTCGGAAAGCGAGTAATCGAATTCCCTTCCGTCAATCAAGAATGCGAGCAGGCGCATTTTAGGCGTATTTCCCATTATTTCCAAAAAACTGTTTTCCATTCCAATCATTTCCTTTTGGTATATTAATATACTATTATAGTATAACAGTTTATAAATTTAATTTCTTGCAGGCATAATTGTTTCCAATGCCAGGGTAGATTGAGTTAGTGAAGCGTGTCATGCTAAGGAAGCTTGTCACGCTGGGCAAAATAGGCGGAGCCCACACTTCTGCTTTCAATTTGAGCAAAGGCCTTCCGGGGCACATCCGTTCAAGCAAGCAGGGTCGCAAGGCAATAGAGCAGGCAATCAAAGAACTGATAAACGAGCGCTTCCTGCTTGCCAAGCCATCTACAGGCGAACTCCACATTTCAGTGAACCCGCACAAACTCAAGGAAATAAAGGAATTCCTCGGGTTGGGCGAATAAGTCAGCGGAACCTTCTCCTGATTCTGGCTTTGAATCTGCCGCTTGCGGTCAATTTTGACCAGGCCAGCCCAACGCACAAACTCGGGCAGGTCAGTCGGCCAGCGGATGCCCTTGCCATGGCCCGAAAATCCGAGCTTTTTTGCCTGCGCTCTATGGACTTCGAGCGCCCCTTACCATATTCCCGCACTATTGCCAATTTGCTTGTCGGGTCCAATCCGCGGAGCCTGCCGTCAATTGCCAAATTCTTTACGCCGATAAACCTAAGCCTTCCGATTATTTTCTGCCAGCCGGTGGTCGGAATCGGACTGCCGATTTTTGTTGATACGGCCAAGACATTGCCTTCTGGGGGAACCCCAAGCCTTTCAAGCCTGGCATTCAAGGCGTTCAGGTTTGCATATTCCTCAAAAATTATAGTGAGCCTTCTCCCATATCCGCCGCGCTTAAGATATCTTTCAAATCGCCGATTGGGTGTTGCCCCGTAAAACGGGTGCATGACTATAAGCGCCTCTTGGCCGTTAAAACCCGCCTTCAGCGCTTCAAGCTCTTCATTTGAAAGTTTTTCAAGCCTTTGAACCATCTAACTCAACAATAATACCATTGGCTAATCTGGTTTATAAAAATAATCCACCTAATTCTTTCATGCAATACCGCACTGAACGAGATGCTTTGGGCTTGCGAAAAATCCCTTCGGGCGCATATTACGGCGCGTTCACTTCCAGGGCGCTTGAAAATTTTAAAATTTCAGGCTCGAAGCCTTCCCCCGCGCTTGTGAAAGCGCTTTCGCAGGTAAAAATCGCCTCGGCGCGCGCAAACATGAAGCTCGGCCTGCTTGAGGCAAAGAAAGGGAATGCGATTATCCGCGCTGCAAAAGAATTCGGCGCAGGAAAATTCGCGCCTTGCTTTGCCCTCGATTATTTCCAGGCAGGCGCAGGCACACCATACAACATGAACGCGAACGAAATAATCGCGAACCGCGCCACCGAACTCCTGGGCGGAAAGCGCGGCCATCGGAGAGCACACGTTTACATTACTTGGACGCGGTTCGGCTCACGCTTGGGCAGGAATTTGCCTCGTATGAAGCGCTTATCGGTTCCGCAATAGAAAGGCTTGAATGCTCTCTCGAAGGTCTGAAAGAAATCCCTCTTGGCGGCACCGCAGTGGGAACAGGAATCACAACCCACCCGAATTACAGGAAGGCGGTTATTGCCGCACTGTCCAAAGAATCCGGCTTCAAGTTCAGCGCCCCGAAGGACAACTTTGAACTGATGCATTCAATGAATGCTTTCGTGGATTATTCGAATGCGCTCAGGTGCCTTGCGATTTCATTGCATAAAACCTGCAACGATTTGATGTTCCTTTCCTCAGGCCCGAAGGCCGGAATTGCTGAAATAATCCTGCCTGAAGTTGAACCCGGCAGCTCCATTATGCCAGGGAAAGTAAACCCTTCCATCTCTGAGGCCGTGAAAATGTCCTGCTTTTACGTTGAAGGCCTTGATGCTGCCGTGGCAGGCGCTGCAAAAGAAGGGCATCTCGAAATAAATGTTTACACTCCAGTGATTCTTTTCTCGCTCGAGCAGGCGACAGGCATTCTTTCCAGTTCCCTTAAAATGTTCAGCTCGAAATGCATTTCCGGGATAAAGGCTGACAAGAAGCGCTGCAGCGAGCTTTTGTTTTCCTCCTACTCTTATGCGACCGCGCTCAACCCTTATTTGGGATACGCAGCCGTAGCCGAACTAATCAAAGAGGCATTGCACAGGAAAATTTCAATCGAGCAGTTGATTCTCGAAAAAGGTTTCATCTCAAAAGCGGATTTGGCGCGCATGCTCTCGGTTTCAGCAATGGCGAAGCCGTGCAGGTCTGACTTGAAGCTGAAAAAGAAAATCTCGCGGGACAAAAAGTTCATTGCATTTTTGAAATCTATAAGGTGAATTTGTGGGCCAGAAAGAGGAAGCGCTTGCACTGCATTCCCGTCTCAGGGGAAAAATCGAGGCAAGGGCAAAGAAGGGCGCGGCGCTTACAAAAAAAAGCATTTCTCTTTTGTACACTCCGGGAGTGGCTGCTCCGTGCATGGAAATTGCCGGCGATAAGGCAAAATCCTTCCAATTAACCGGAAAATCAAATACTATTGCCGTCATCTCGGACGGTTCGGCTGTCCTTGGCCTTGGCAACATCGGCCCGGAAGCCGCAATGCCGGTAATGGAAGGCAAGGCACTGTTGTTCAGGGAACTGGCGGGCGTGAATGCGTTCCCTATAGTTTTGAAAACCGCCAGCGCGCAGGAAACTGTTCAGGCAATAAGGGCGATGGCGCCGTCCTTTGGCGGAATAAACCTTGAAGACATTGCAGCCCCGCACTGTTTTTTTGTGGAAAAGGAATTGCAGGATTTGGGGATTCCTGTCGTGCACGACGACCAGCACGCGACCGCAGTTGTGGTTCTTGCAGGGCTGATTAATGCCTTAAAGCTTGCCGGGAAAAAATTTTCAGATGCGAAAATCGTGCTCTCCGGTTGTGGCGCTGCAGGAACAGCAATAACAAAACTTCTCTATTATTCGCCTGAATTTGTTCCCAAAAAAATGGTTGTTTTCGACCGCTTCGGCGCGGTGCACAGGAACAATTCCGGAATGCCGGAACACATGAAAGAAATCGCACAACTTACCAAGAATGATTTTTCAGGCTCTATCGGCGAGGCACTTAAGGGAGCTGATGTTTTTATCGGCGTTTCAGCCCCGAATATTCTGAAAGAAGAAGATATCAGGGCGATGAACAAGAAAGCGATTGTGTTTGCAATGGCAAACCCTGTTCCAGAAATCGCGCCAGAGCTTGCCATAAAAGCAGGCGCTTTCATTGTGGGCACAGGCCGCTCAGATTATAAAAATCAAATCAACAATGTCCTGGTTTTTCCAGGCTTGTTCCGCGGATTGCTGGATGCGCGCGCAAAGCGCCTGACCGAAAGCGCAAAGGTTGCCGCAGCCAAAGCACTGGCATCATCTGTAAAGCCTTCAAGGGAAAAGATTTTGCCGCACGCACTCGACAAAGGCTATGTGCAAAAAATAGTGAAGGCAGTGGAAAAGGCTTCAGAGTGAAACCATCGCCGCGCCGGCCACCGCTAGCACGACTGCTGCAATTTTCAGTTTTAAGTGCTCTTTGCCTATTTCTTCTTTCAGGAAGGAAGGGAAGACTTTTGTGAGGAAAACTGCAAAAAGCAGCACAAAGAAAGGCTGGATTGCCGTGACCGCGCCGACCAGGGAGGCTGCGCAGAGGGAAAGGGAAAGCATGAATGCGGCGCGGCCGACAAGGTAAAAGGATTCGCTTGAAAGCGCAACTGCAAGCACGCGCGGCTTTGCGATTATTGTTTCCTTGACTTTCTTATAATACAAAGGCAGCCCGATAATCAGGAAAGCGCTGAAAATGAAGGACCTGAGAACTGTAAGCGACCACCAGTCGCTGCCTTCAAGGACATATTTTGAAACAACAGTGTCTGTTGCGAGAAGGACTGCGGATACCGGCACTGCAAGCGCCCATTTCCCGACTTTTATATGCCCTGCTTTTTTTAAAGACACAAGGATTGCGCCGAGCATCAGGCAGATTATGCCTGCGAACTGCAGTAGTGAAACCGTTTCACCCAGGAACAATATTGCGAGCGCGAGAGTGAAAATAGGCAGGGAATTGTATGCCACGGCAACCCTCGAAGCTTCTGCTTCCTGCATTGCCCTGTAATACAATATCACGCCGAGCATCCAGAGGAAAACAGTGAAACAATACAGTGCCAGCAGCCCGGGGGCTGGAATTGAAAAGCCGAAAGCGAATGCAAACGGCGTCAGCGCAAGCGACCCGGCAAGGCTGGCGATAGCCATTGCTGCCAGCGGGCTGTTGGTGTACTTTGTCACAAGCACCTTGTCGCCTATATTCGATACGGCCCAAAGTGCAGCGCAGAGCACTGCCAAAAAAAACCAAAGCATTTTTTCCCAAAACAATTTCCGGCAATCAGATTAAATCGCTTTCCGCCCTAATCCCTTTATGCTTTTGGGCATTGACCTTGGGGCTTCCACAACGGATTTTGTCCTGATGGAAAAAGGCAGGGTGCTGAAGAAAAAATCCATTGAAGCGATTTCCCTTGCCGAACTTGAAAAAGAAATTTTGAGCTTAAAATGGCCTCTTTCCAGTGTAAAGCGCTTCTGCATCACCGGGGGAAAAAGCGCCAGCGCGAAAAAATCAATGCTCGGCATTCCTGTGAAAAGGATTGGTGAAATCAAAGCCATAGGGGCAGGCGGCCTGTTTGTTTCAGGCAAAAAATCAGCGCTTGTCGTATCGCTCGGCACAGGCACATGCATAGTGAATGCCAAAAGGCAAGGGAAATTCGAGCACTGTTCCGGTACAGGAGTCGGCGGAGGCACCTTGCTCGGCCTTTCGGTGCAATCGCTTGGCACAAAAGAATTGAAGGAAATAAACGCGCTGGCACAAAAAGGCAGGCTTTCCAAAGTGGATTTGCTGGTTGAAGACATTGTCGGCAAAGGGATAGGGAAATTGCCTGGCAATGCCACCGCCGCAAATTTCGCGAAATGCAAAAAGGCCGGCAGGAACGATGTTGCCCTCGGCATAATCAACATGGTTGCCGAAACCAATGCAGTCCTTGTTTCGCTTGCAGCCGAAAAATGCGGGCAGAAAGAAATAGTGCTCACAGGAAAGCTTCTTGCTGTGCCTGTTTTCAGGCAAAGGCTCCTGGCAGCATTCAAAATGTTCGGCAAAAAAGCGATAGTGCCTGGGGATTACGGCATTGCGACAGCGGCCGGGGCGTGCGTTTGTGGTGGTTAAGTGGGTTCAAGGAGAAGGCTTAATTTAAGGCGGAAACGTGATTTTGCCACAGTAAAAACGCCGCGCATCACTTATAGGACAAGGACAAGCCATATTGATAGTTTTGTCATCAGGGCATTCGGCCTCAGGCGCTTTAGGGGGCAGGAATTCAGGATTCTTGACGTCGGTGTTGCGCCTAAAAAAAGTGGCGCTCCGACCACCGAGGAAACAGCAAGGGTTTTTTCAAGGGCAGGCATCAATGCAAAAATCGAGGCAATTGACCCTGTTTTTCCCAAAAAATTCGAACCCCTGAAAAAAACAGTCAATTACAGGAAAATAGACGTTGACTCTTTGGCTTGGGGGGAGAAAGGCTCGGAGTATCATTACATCAAGGCGGCCAATCTGAGCGGTGCACCTTTCTGGCCCGCTTCCCTGAAAAAACTTGCAGATGAGCGGCTTGCCGAAGGCGGGCTTATGCTGTCTAACGTTGAGGTGGTTGAGGATGCGCAGGGCGTGCTGTATGACCGTGCGAAGCATCCTGTCGGGAAGGCCCCTGTTGTCGGGAAAGGGGAAGGCAGGCTGCGTTATGTTTTGTTCCAGAAACAGAAGGGCGAAATGGTGCCTGTGGCGAGAATGCTTGAGCCTTTTGATATAAATGAGGTCATGCAAACGTATAGGGGGACTGTGGGCCTGGCAAGGCAACGTTTACGAAAAACCATTTAAACCCTTGCCCTTTATTGTATATTACTCTTGTCGGAGGGATGCGGTTGATAAAGCTTTCAAAGGTAGCGCAGTTCCAGACAGCCATAAGGGCTATTTCGAATTTCATTTCGGAAGGGAACTTCCGTTTCAACGACAAAGGCATCTCCCTGAAAGCAATCGACCCCTCGCAGATTGTTTTGGTGCAGTACGAGGCCCCGAAGGGATTCTTTGAAGAATTCAAGGTCGAACCCAATCTTGTGGGCATTGATTTGGACGAATTCAACAAGGTCATGAAGAGGGCGTTAATGAAAGACACGATTGAAATGGACCTGAACGACAACCACCTGCTTGTGAAACTGAAGGGCGACCTTGAAAGGAGCTTCAGGCTTTCGCTTATAGATATCAGCGATGAAGAAGCCGAAATACCGCAGCAGGAATACGATGCAAAGATTGAAACAAAGGCAAGGGTGCTGCAGGAAGCGTTCAAGGATGCGGAATTGTTCGGGAGCAGCGTTGTCCTCAAGGTCGAAAAAGGCAGATTTTTGGTTGAGGCAAGGGGTTCGCAGGGCACTCTTAAAACAGAAGCCAAATCCGGCGAGCTTTTCAAGGTCAAGGCAAAAAAGGACGTCACCAGCAAATATTCATTGAATTTCCTTGAAAACATTGTCAAGGAAGCGGACCCTGAAAGCACGGTTCTCATGGAATTGAAAAGCGAGGCGCCCATGCGCATCTCCTATGCTATAGGCGACACCACGCTGCAATTCCATTTGGCGCACATGATACTGTGAGTGGGCGCAGTTTTCACCCTATTCTTTCAGCGCGCCTGCCAGTTCTTTTGGCAATTGCTTTAGGGTGGACAAAATGTCCAGCTGGACATTTATCCCTTTCTGTAACTGGCCGACCATGAGCGCCTGGCTTGACCGCATCAGGTCAGGGATTTCGAGTGAACTGTCTTCCTGGAACAGCGTAAACGAAATTGAAGGGTTGCTGAACTTGGAGACCAGGTCTTTTTCCAGTTTTTTCACGAAATCCCTTATTTGCTTTTCATCGCCCTCAACATTGACTTGCACTGTCTTTGAGTCGACATTGACAACCGAGCCCTTGGAGAAGGGCGAGTTGAGCAGGCGCTCCATTATGAACGCCCTGGCTCCCTTTTCCGTAATGGCATTTTCTTCCTTAGCCTTAATGCAAAAACTTCCCTTCAATCAAACCACCCATGCCAATAAATCATAATACAAAACCGGAATATAATAATATCCTCCGGCCACGGCATTACAAAAACTATTGCCGGCAAGCCTTAAAAGGCAGTTTAGAGTTCGCTTCCGCTGAATTTTGTTCCCAGCAAACCTTAAATAAATGTTAATTACAAAGTATAGTTTATGCCGAAACGAAATCAACCACTAACGCCCCCGGGGCGCCAGCGCACAGGCGGCAGGCGGATCAGGGCAGGACTCGGCGTCAGAGATCCAAGGAACATGACACGCCGGGAGAAAAAAACCGTTGGGCGGTTTTACACTGAACAAGGCACTAAATCCAAGCGGCATGAAAAAGGAGATACGTTTTATGGGGATTACTCAAGGAGACTGGGTGTGCCCGGAAAACATAGAAGCGGAAAAATCATTCCATTGGCTCCGGAACTTATCCCTCAGGAAAACAAGGTAATTGAATTGCCAAGCGGTAAATTCCGGTACCGCACATTAATGACTTTGTTTGCGCCGATGCCAAACAAGGAGCCGAGCGGGCCTGGCAAATATAAGTGGACAAGGCGCGTTACTCCCGGTGAGGCGGCCGGCGGCTTCAAGGATGCTGTCGAAATCAAAGTTGTAGTGGATTTTTCGCCTGAGTTTTTCCCGCATGCAAAAAAACCTTTCCTTTTGAAGGGCGAGATTGGCGGCGATGTTATCAGGGGTTTAAGGCAAACATATCCGGAAACTGCGGATGCTTCGCTCACCAGGGCGGGAATAGGCCCTGAACTGCGCAGGCAAATGGGTGAAGGCGTAGTCGAAGGAGTCCAGCTTGTGCATATCCCGAAGCCAAGCCCGCGCGAATACGCAGGCTGGGATAAAATGTGGCTTGTCAGGACGCCGGACGGAATCCCGATAGGCATTTCCCTTACTGGGGGCGCCATTCAAGGCTGCCACTGGTTCAGGACACAGCTTGAAAGGATAATGCACGGCCTGGAGCCTGAAGGAGAGCCATGCAAAATCTTTGTGACAGACCCTAGTCTTTTAAGGCGCAATCCGAATGTCAAGCGCCTTCCATTCTATAGGTCTCTGCCGACGCCGAGGGGCAGCCCGTCCCTCAGCTGAACCTAGGCGTTTTTCACCGGAACCCTGCACTCGCGCTTTTTTAAAGACTATTCAACTCAACTATTTTTATGGCGCTTTTGGCTGGCCTGGAGTTTGCGCAGAAATTCCCGTTTTCTGATACCGGGAAGCGCACGATAAAAGAACTCAACGTATCGCTTGATGGTGCCGGCGAGGACGCGAAAAAGAGCGCTGTTGCGCGCATCAGGGCTGCGTCCGCAAGAAAGCAGTATTTCGTGGAGCACCTTGAAGGCCACAAGGAAATGCTGGAAGCCGAAGTGCTTTCCTTTCCGATTGCAAAAATCTACCTTTCCTTTATTTCACAGCAGAAACTGTTCACGCTTTTTGCGAAAAGCAATGCAGAATCGGTTTTCGCATTGCTCGAAAAGGAGAAGGGTGATGCCCTGAAAATAAGATTCGCACAGGAACTGAACATAAAATTCGGGATGCCGGATGACGGGGTTTTTTCTGTGAGTGTTACTGATTTTTTGAATGCTTCCAACGGCGTTCCTGCGCTGAAACTTGTGAACCAGCGCGTTGAAAAAGGCCTTGTTTTCCTTGACAGCCAGCGCTTTGCAAGGCTTTTGTCAGAGCAGGTTTTCAGTTCTGTACTGCAGTCACTTCCGGTGAAATTGGATGGCATTCCCGGAAAGCTGAAAAGCGAGGCTTTCGCGCTCGGCGCGGAATTCAGGGAAAAGCAAAACATCGAATTCAAGCAGATGATTGGAAAAGTCAGGCCGGATTTTTTCCCGCCGTGCATGGAAAAAATGTATTCGGATTTGCTTGCAGGGAAAAACCTGCCACACCTTGCAAGGTTTGATTTGACCACATTTTTGAATGCCGTGGGAATGCCTGAAGAGGAAATGGTCAAGGCTTTCTCGAAGGCCCCGAATTTCGACGAAGGCATCACAAGATACCAGATTAAAAAAATCATTAAGGGGGGAAGGCAGGGCAAGGGATACTCGCCTGCTTCCTGCGATAAGGTGCGCTCGCATGCGCTGTGCATTGCGCAGTGCAATGTGAGGCATCCCACGCAATATTACCGGAATAAATTCAGGGAAGAAAAAACGATGCCGAAGCAGGGTGTTTGAATGGGCGAAAAGGAAAATGTTTTTTTGAGGGAAGCATTCCGCTCATATTACGAAAAGCATTCGCTTTCAATTCCTGCCTGCAGTGAAAGGGAATTCGGGATAGGCGATTTTGGGAAAAAAATAGTGAAAAGGCACATGGAATTTAAGGGAGAAAAGGAATTGAACATGTTTTTGCGGAAAGAGGTTCCGCCTTACATTTCGTATTCCGCTGCATATTATGAAAGGCCTTCCGCAAGGCCGATGGAAGCCAAAGGCTTTTTAGGATCGGACCTTGTTTATGAATTTGATGCTGACGACATCCAGACAAAATGCAAGGAAGAGCATGATTCATGGCAGTGCTCTGATGAAAAATGCGGTGCAAGCGGGAAAGGCAAGGTTGTGGAATGCCCGAAGTGCGGTTCTGGGGTGAAAGTCGAGCAATGGTTTTGTTCAGAATGCCTGGGCGAGGCGAAAAAGCAGGCATTGAAACTGCTCGAGGTTGTTTCTGGCGAGCTCGGCTTTGATGAAGGCATCAGCATCAATTTTTCAGGAAAGGCAGGGTACCATGTGCACATAAGGGGCGAAGCGGTCAGGGGCCTGCCGCAGAGCGCGAGGACTGAATTGATCGATTACCTCACGCTTAACGGCGTGGACCTTGAAGCGCACGGCTTCGGAAGGCTCGACGCTTCGGCTCTCACATGCCCTGTTCCCCTGCGGAGCGTCGGCATTGCGAAGAGGTTCATGGAAAGGCTTGTTTCTTTTATCAGTGACTGGAGTGCGGACAAGCTTGCAGTGCATGGCAACCTTAACAGGAAGCAATCAGCGTTCCTCATAAAAAACAGGTCTGTTATTCTTGAAAAAATGGCGCACGGCATCCTTTTCCCTGTCGATGCGTCTAAGCCTGAAACAAGCCGGAAGTTCTGGATGCTTTTGATTGACGAGGCATTGCGCGAGGAATCGATTGCATTGAACATCGACAGGCAGACTTCTGTGGACATCCATAAAATCCTGAGATTGCCTGATTCAATCCATGGAGGCACCGGCCTCGTGGCAAAATCTGTTTCCCTGGAGGAATTCAAGCGATTCGACCCTTTTAAGGACGCAATTGCTTTTTCGAATGCCCCTGTAAAGGTTTTTATTAATAAGGCACCAGAATTCTTTCTTGGGGGCAAAAAGTTCAAGGCATTCCTGGATGCAAGGGAAGAGCTGCCCATGGATGCGGCGGTATTCCTTGTTGCGGCCGGAAAAGCCGCCCTTGAATGAATTTTTTTCCCGCGGGTGAGTTCTTGGATTATGATGATGTGAGGCGCGCTTTCAGGCTTGAAAAGAATTCAAGCCAGCTGTGCGTGCTCGAAGCGGATTTCTGGCCTGCGCTCAAGGAATTCATGAAAAAGGAGCGCGAGAATTACGTTGAAGAGCTTAAGAACGGGCATATATCGAAAGCCAAGGATTTTTCGAACCTGGAGCAGATTGTGCTTGAGTTCCTGGCCATAAGGGAAAGGAAGGTATTGAACAAGGCGCTGGTTGCATCGCGCACAAACGAGTTTTCATTGGACGGGTTGACCAGGGGCGAGAAAGAACTTTTCAACAGCATGCTTGGCGTATTGGAGAAATTCCGGGCGGATTCAAGCGATTTGTTCGGCGCGAAGGCCGGAAAAGAGCGAACAGAGGAAAAGGATTTAAAAAAACTCCCTCTCCAAATTCTTTCCGACATCCCGAGCTTTATCGGGGCTGACATGAAGGAATACGGCCCTTTCTCAAAAGGGCAGGAAGCCGAGCTCCCGGGAAAGACTGCGGAATTGCTTGTTGAAAGGAAGCTGGCTGTCAAAAAATAATCATGGTTTTAAAGGAGGCATTGCATGGCGGTAATCAGGGAATCAGACCTTAACAAAGGGCCCAAGAACGGCTTTGTGAAGGTGAAATGCGAGGGCTGCGGCAACGAACAGGTGATTTTTTCTGTGCCGGCAATGGCAGTCAAGTGCCTTGTCTGCAATCAGGTCCTTGCGGAAAGCACTGGGCACAAGGCAAAGTTCAAATCCAAAGAAATAAGCAAAATAGAATAAATGCATTTGCAGGTTTTTTTGAGGCAAAAGGTTGGTTTGAATGGTGGAAGAGCCTGAATCAGGGGAAATTGTTGTCGTGCGGGTTTCAAAAGTGCTCGCTTACGGTGCGTTTGTCGAATTGATAGAATACGACAACAAGCCTGGCTTTGTCCATATCTCGCAGGTCGCATCGCGCTGGGTCAAGAACATAAGGAACTATGTGAAGGAAAACGAGACGCGCGTTGCACAGGTGCTTTCTGTGGACAGGGGCAAGAACCAAATCGACCTCTCGCTGATAAAGGTTTCGCAGCAGGCCGCAAGGCAGAAGCTCGAATCCTGGAAGCAGTTCAAGCGCGTAAAAAAAATGGTTGAAATTCTCGCAAAAAGCCAGAAAAAGACTTTTGATGAGGCCTGGAAAGCCGTCGCCGAACCGCTGCTTGAAAGGCACGAATCATTGTTCGATGCATTCCAGGAAATCGCAGCCAAAGGCGAAATCGCAGCGGAAGGCGTTCCGGAAAAATGGGCAAAGCCCCTGGTTGAACTCGTCCAGAAAAACATAAAGGTTCCCTTCAAGACATTGAAGGGCATTCTTACAATCAAAAGCGAGGCGCCTGATGCGATTGAAAAAATCAGGAAGGCGTTCAGGGAAGGATTGCCGAAAGCGAAAGAGGCAAAAGTCGAGGCGCACTACAAGGGCGGCGGACATTATGAAATCATTTCGACCGCAATGGATTTCAAGACTGCGGACCGGGACATGACTGCTGTCAGGGACACGGTTATCGATGAAATAGAGAAATCGAAAGGGAAAGCGGAATTCGCAAAAGAAGAATGATGTGGGAAAATGGCTACACGGATTGAATTCCTGAAAAAGAAAAAATTGAAGAATGCCGTGCTGGTAAGCGGGCTGCCAGGCATAGGCCTGGTCGGCAAAATCGCTGTCGATTACCTGTTAAAGCAGTGCAAGACAGAAAAAATCGCCGATGTTTACTCCGATTCTTTTCCGCCGAGCGTGCACACTGAAAAGGGATTAATGGACTTAATCCATGACGAGCTCCACCTGTACGAGTTCAAGGGCCGCTCTTTCCTTTTTTTGGCCGGGCCAGTGCAACCGTCGCTTGACATAAGGCTGTCTTCATCGCAGGACCACTACGAGTTCGCGCAAAAAATCGTTTCCACAATGAAATCCCTCGGAGTGAAAAAAATTTACGCCCTTGCAGGCATAAACATCGGCGACAAGCGCATGGAACAGGAGCCTAAAATCGTTGTTGCTGTGACAAAAAAAGAGATGGTGGCCGAATTCACAAAGCTCGGCGCCACTGTTGATTCTTACGGCGGCCTGATTTCCGGAGCCGCAGGATTATTGCCTGGCCTTGCAAGGGCGCAGGGCATCGAGGGCGCATGCATTATGGGCGAAACGAACGCAAGGCTGGTTTACGGCGACCACGGCGCCGCAAAAAAAGTTCTTGAAATGCTTGTGAAGTTGTTCGGCTTCAAGCTGGACATGAAAAACATAGAAAAGGAATCCAAAAACATCGAAAAAGCCTTCGCCACCTTAAACAAGCAGCTTGAAGAAAGGAAAGAAGAAGAGCACCCCGAAGAAAAGCTGAGCTACGTGCGCTGAATTATGCGCTGCTTTTTTGGCTGAAATATTTTCTTTGGCTTTTGTGTTCGCCCAAATGCAGCCACAAATCGGTTATGGTCTTGCCAACAAGGAAAACAACAAGCAATGCCTTGCTGCTAGTTTGGTTCGTTGCTGCAATAAAATAAGCGGTCACACCTAAAAAAGCGTACATGATGAAAAATCTTCGCATGTTGCTTAGAAATGCTTTGTCGATTTCAGAATAAGACATTTCTTTTTTGTACACAACAAAAGAGACCAAGTGTGAAATGAAAAAGCAAAGGATAATCGGAATCAAGGCAATGAAATCAGTAAGCAGGTAGGCCGGGTCAACGCCGGCTCTGACGATTGCATAAACCAAGCCAATGTTTAATCCAACGCCCAGGAAAAGCCATATTACAAAGACCATGGCGGGCCTTGCCCACTTTTTCTCCTCCATTTCCTTTAAAAGTGCTTTTTGCCTTTCCATTTCCTTTTTGCCAAACCTAGCTTCAGTGTTTTTTAAATCCTCTTCGGTGGGCCTTTTGCGGGCTATTTTCAAAACCAGGAAAAACGAAAGTATGGCGCTTTGAGAAACATAAACCCAGAATGCGTCGGCAAACCCCCAGCCAGCAAACAAGGCCATTATTATGACTAAAACGTTTGAAGCCAGAAGCAGGATTGCCGAGGGGTCATAAATAAGATCCGAAAGCGATACTTTCGGCAGAACAGAAACTGCGCACATAATGGATTTTTGCTTAACCTTTATTTAAACCTAATCAAAAAGCGGTTCAGCCAGAATCAGCATTCAACCAGCCTAAGCAGTTCTTGCTAAGCTATGTGCGCTGACTTTTTCACAGCCAGCCTGCGAGAAAAAATACGATGTAATGGGCTGCCACAAGCGGAATGTAAAGCCTTGCTGCGACAGGCTTGAGCCCTGCAATCCACCTGTTGTTTTGGAGCATTATTACGCGTGTGCCCTTGGCCGCCCTGCGGCTTTTCTCCATTTTTGGGATTAAGAATTTTTGGAACAAAGGCACGGCAATGAGCGCAACCGCCAGCAGGCTGAAGGCCAAAGGAAAAATCGAAAACCATGCGAGCAAAAAAGCCACTGTCGCGGAAAACGCGAACAATGCAATATCTTTCCTATAGTTTCCTGCCAATGCCGCCTGTTTTTCAGCCCTCCCAAGCTGAGTGAGCCCAAAGCAAAAAACGATTGTGCCGGCCGCAATCCACAAGAACTCTTTTAAAATCGGAATTTTCAGGGTGGCTGCGGTAATTTCCGTTGGCTGTTTATTTCCTGTTGTGATTGAAAGGATTAAAAGGCCAAAGAGGAGCATGACTGCAACAGGTATAATCATCAGGACGAACGCGATAAGGCTTTTGGTCATAGGGTCTTTTGCAAGGAACCCCCTTATTTTTTGAATTTTTGCCTTTTTTTTCTGGAGCCTTGCCAGGAACCTGAGATAAGGCCAAAAGAACACAGCCAAAGCGAACAGGCCGAAAAAGCCGAATTCGTAGTCCAGCCCTATTGTCGCTAAAACGGCCAAAAAAAGGAAGCCCAAATAAAGCGCAAATACTAAGTTGTTTCCAAAGAAAGCCAAAAGTGAAGCGTATAGGTTCGGCATAATGCGCCTGATTTTTTTCCTTTTGCCAGGAAAAACGAAGAGCAATAGGCAGTAGCTGTAAAAAACCACGAAAACCGCAGCGCAAATGAAAAAAACAGCGAGGCACGTAGTGAGGGCGGTGGCAATAAGCAGGCTTATAATGTAGGCCTGCGGCTTTAGGCCAGTCATGGGTTTAAATGGCATTTCAATAAAGAATGGCACCGCCAGAAATAACACTATTAGTGCCAATATGGCGCAAAAAACCGTCATCGCCAAGATGATTCTCGCAAAACTAGTTTTTTCACTTACGTAGTCGCCATAATCCGGAATCAAATCCAGCGGCTTCGGATCCCAGGCTTTCAAGTCCAAAACGCTGAATATGTTGGTTGCAATGAGCTTTACTGCAAGGACAAGCGACATTGCCAGCACATAAAAAAAGATTTCCTCACCGGAAAAAATCTTTGCAGAAGCAAGGATTATTGCAGAACCCAACAGCACAAGATAAACAGGGTATGAGGCGTCGAGCCGCTTCCTCCAAGACACATTAACTGCCTGCGCTTCCATAAAATCAATAAAATTAGCGCTTCCATATAGTTAAACTTTTGCCTGCCCAAAAAATTCAGTATTCCCCAAGCGTCTTCTGCCCTTTGAATGAGGTATTGCAGTCCAGGCAGTCCTTCAATTCGATTCTTTTCCTTTCAAAGTCTTCCATGGAATCGCAGATTATAGGCTTTCCGTAATTTCCGCCCCCGCCTCCAATGTAGTGCACGAAGCCTTTCCTGAACGCTTCCACTTTCAAGGCGATTTTTTCATCGATTTCAGCCAGTTCCACGACCGGGGCATCCACAAGCACCTTGATTTCGGAACCGAAGGACTGCACGAATTTCAGCCACAGTGCCTGCACTTTGGGGGATTGGGGATTTTCAACTTCGATCGCAATGCTGATTATTTCCGCAAGGGGAATGCTGTGCATGTAAGGCGGCCTGAATTCCGGATGGATTTCTTCCTTGAATTTAGCCAATTCCATTATCCTGTCCCTCACGCCTTTTTTGATGCGGCTTCCGCAGCGCGGGCATTTCCATTTCATTTTCGCAGAATCTTCCATGGAATATTTCTGGAAGCACTGGGTGCACGCGGTGCAGTGGTATTTTCCCTCGCGAGGATCCAATCCCGCATTCAGGAGGAACACACCGGGCTTTTTTTCCTTGAGCGCTTTCTTCAGGCCTTCAAAGCACGGCTTTTTCATTTCAATGCGCGTGAATTCCCTTCCGATGCGGTGCGGCCATGGCGAGTGTGAGTCGGAACAGCACAAAAAATGGTATTTGTGGTTTTCTTCCATCAGGTCTGCGAAATACGAATCCGCGCTCAGGCCGAGTTCGATGAAATCAACCTCTCCGGCCATTGATTTATAGCATTCTTCAACTGAATTGAAATGCGAATAAACAGAAAAGTACGGGGTGAATGCGTGCGCTGGCCCCATAACGCCGCCTGCTTCTTTGACTTTTTCCGCAATTGCCTCAGCATCTGCCTTTAAGGTCGGCCTTCCGTAGCCTAAGCCGTCCAATTTGCCGAATTTCTCGAGAGATGCCCTCAGCTTGTCAACCGCGTTGAAATCCGGCAGGAAAACAATGTGGTGCACGCGGTCCGAATCATTGACCTCTGTCTGCAGGACAAAGGCTGTCCGCGATTCTTTTTCCAAAAAGCAGCCGTTTTCCTCGAAAAGGCAGGATTTTGCCTGCTGCAGCCAGTCCTTGTTCAGGATGTCACCTGTGGCCATCAGGTGCAGTCCCTTCAGTTTTGCCTGCGAGCCAAGGTTTTGTATCATCATGTTCTTGCTTACGCCGCCTGAAAAATAGCCGTGCAAGTGCAGGTCGCAGTCTGTTTGCAAAAAAACACCTTTTTAATTAAATTTTCACTAACTATTATTGGGTATAAGGTTTAAAGGGGTTTTATGAAGGAAGCTCAATTCTATTCAAAGAAGGGAACTCAGGCAAATTGTTTCCTTTGCGGCAGGCGCTGTTCCATTGCTGAAGGCAAAACCGGCTTCTGCAGGGTGCGCAAGAATCTGGATGGAAAACTTTATTCGCTTGTTTACGGCAAGGCCCTCACGCTTTCAGTCGACCCAATCGAGAAAAAGCCTTTTTACAATTTTATGCCTGGCTCGTTCTGCACAAGCATTTCGACTTATGGCTGCAATTTTTCCTGCAAGTTCTGCCAGAACCACGGCATTTCGCAGGATTTCACTGAAGGGATGATTGGAGCGGTGCCGGATATTGAGCCCGAAGTGCTTGTGGAGCGCTCCCTGAAGGAAAACGTGGAGGGAATTTCCTACACTTACGTGGAACCCACGATTTTTGCGGAGTATGCGCTCGATACCATGAAAATTGCGAGGAAAAAAGGCCTTTACAATGTCTGGGTAAGCAATGGCTACATGTCAAAAGAAGCCATTGGGAAAATTGCGAAGAATCTGGATGCGATAAACATAGATTTGAAGGGCGACAACGAGTTTTACAAAAAGATGTGCGGCAATGCGGATATGGATTTTGTAATGGACTCGATAAGGCTGTTCCACAAAAAAGGCGTCCACGTTGAAGTGACCAACCTTATTGTGCCTGGCTTCAATGACCTGGAAAAGCAGATTGAGGAAATTGTGGAATTCATCGCCTCTGTCGACAAAAGAATGCCATTGCACTTCTCCCGCTTTTTCCCGCACTACAAAATGCCTGATTCGCCTGTAACGCCGGCAAAGGCAATGGAGCAGGCTTACCGGATTGCCAAGGAAAAAGGCCTTTCTTACGTGTATTTGGGCAATTTTGACCAGGGGCAGAACACTGTTTGCCCTTCCTGCGGCAAGCTGCTTATCGAAAGGCACGGCTATTCTATCCTTGTTTCAGGCCTGGATGAAAAAGGGAAATGCGTTTTCTGCGGCGCCAGAACAGGCATAATCATGGCTAAAACAGGCAAAAACCGCGCCAAAAGTGCAAAATAAGCCTTTTTACGCCAACGACACGCCAAGGAACTTTAAAACCAGGATTGAGCCGATTCCTGCCAGGCCGAAAACAATGCTCAAAACAAGGCTTGGAAAGAAAGGCATTTCGATGTGCAACACAAAGGTGAGCACAACCCAGGCAATGATGCCCAGGACAGAATTGATTATGATTTTTTTCAGCATTACAATCAGGAGCACTGTGATTATGACCAATCCAATGCCTGCCGCAAGGACTGCAGGGTTTCCCACAAAGCCTGCGAGCTGGCTTCCGACAGCTTCCGCACCTTTCCCTGCAACATCCCCTGCCTTGCTTCCGATGTCGGCGGCGCCGGGAATGTCAACAGCAGCCAGGATTGGCGAAAGCAATGCATTCATGGAAGAATTGCGCTGGGAAATCCTTTTAACGGTTGTTTTTCCATGCGCGGCATTCCTTTTTAACATTTATCCAGCGGGTTTGGCAGTTTAAGGGTTTTTTGGCCTCTTCCTCTTGGCGCCAGCATTCCTTTTTTAACATTTATCATGGCATTAAGTAGTTTGAAGGTGTTTTTTTGGCTCGATTCAGTTATCTCCAGACTAAAATCGCTTCGGCTCTCCTTAAGGGCGCGAAGACAATGCAGGACGCCTCAAAGATGACAGGCGAGGCAATTCCTTCGGTGGAGCGCGAGCTGAAAGCCCTTGTTTCCCTTGGATTAGTGGAGCAAAAGGGCGATTCTTTCGCACTCAAGGCAGAAATAGCCGAAGAAATCAGGCGCAGGAAGGACATTGAAGAGCAGGATTCCTTCAAGATAAGGCTGATGGCTTCAATTGAAAACCAGGCCTTGAGCGACAAGGTTGTGGAAAAAAACCTTGCAAGCTTCCAGGAAAAGCTGAAAAACGACCAGGATTTTGTAATTTACAATGTCGAAGTCGGCAGGCCTGAAAAGCAGAAGGAAGGCGAGTATTACAGCGGCTTTGTGGAAATCAATTTTTCTGCAAGAGACTTCAATTCAATTATTAGATTTATATTAATGTACGCGCCGACCGTGATAGAAGTGGTCAAGCCTGCCAAAGCAGAGTTCACTGCGTTCGATTTGCAGGAAGGTTTCATGGATTTGAGCCAGTGGGTTTTCAAATACAACCATTTCATAAACTCCAATATGAAGCGCCAGGAGATAGAAAACTTCAATAAAACCCTGTTTCAGCAAAAAAAGAAATGAAAAAACAGCAAAAAAACGCTTTCGCAAATCAACGAAACAGGCTTCTACGATAACAGTAAAAATGCCCTTATTCATGAATTCAGGGGTATTTCCCTTGGTTCAAAAACCGAAGCCTATATAAACAAGGACCTCTAAGGATGTATAGTTAAGCCGTAATTGCCTATGCAGTTTCATTCATGGAGACTGGTTTATAGGCAATTTTGGCTTTTAGTGTTAAAATAAGAGGTGAAACAAAACATGAAGAGATTGGACGTCAAGAAACTGGCGGCAATCGGAGCAGGCGCAGCCTTGATTGGCATGGCGTTGGCCCCAATGGCGGCAGCGGCACTGACGAAAGACCAAGTGCTAAAAGGGGACAGTACTCCTTTTGACGTTGTCGTCGGAAAGAATGCAGCAACCTCAGACTATCTGTGGGCAGGCAACATTGCAGCAAAACTGGCACAGTTAGCGACAGATGACACAGAGGTTTCCTGCATAGTATCTGGCTGGAAGGAAGGAAAGGGCCCGACAGGAACAGGCACAAGCGAAGCCTGCAAAGGCGTTAGCGTTGACCTGACAGTCGGCGGAACCCAGACCTATTCCTCAGAGAAAAGCAAGCCTTACGACACAACAAACCTTGACTCACTGTCAGGGACAGCGGCAGAATTCCTTGCCGAACTAAGCCAGTCACAGCTTGGAACACTCTACAAAGAGACCAAGAACTGGCGCTACAAATCAAACAGCTACAACCAGACAATAACAGAATACATCGGCATACAGGCCGACGCAAGGATGGACTACACCCACCCGAAAATCGACGACCTGATATTGCAGTTGGACTCTGCAGGCGACTTCAACTACAGGGTGCACTACTCCAAGGGACTGCCACTCGACAACGATGCAACAGATAACACCGACTTTGTGGCTGATGACACAGACAACGTCATTGCAGTACTGTTCGGCGTCGAATACAAGCTGTACGACGTTGACACCACAAGGAGCGGAGGCACAGTAACATCCGCAGACAAGATAAAAATTGTCAAGGCAAGCGGAGAAAAGACCTACGCCCTTACCGAGACAATCGAAGGCCTCGCTGGTGCAGGCAAATACGCAGGCAAAACAATGTCCGTAAAGGTGGAAGATATCTCGAGCACAACAGAGGCTGAATTCACCCTGTTGGACGACGAAGGAAACGAGGTTGACAGCATAAGCACTTCACAAGAAGGCATCTACCTCGAACAGAGCTTTACAGACGATACCGGCGCCTACGCACTGGAAACATCGCTCTACCTGAAAGCAGTCACTTTCAACGCAGCCACCGGAAGCGGAAAAGTCATAATTGCGACAGGGGCAGACCTCGTAACAATCCAGAATGCGGCACAATACCCCTACAGCGCTACGGACACAGACACAAGCAACGACCGCTGGATTGCGACTTTAAAGGTAGGCACAAGCGACTCAAGCCCGGACGCGAACGTCATAACCGACATAACAATCTCCAACCAAAGCCCTAAGCTTTGGAAGGCAAGCGACGGAACGGCGTTGTATGCAGGGAGCATATGGGCTTTGACAGATGCGGGCAAGACCGCAGCGAACGAAGCATTGTTCCTTGAAGGCGAAGCCACAACCACGCCAGGTTACGGCTACGCGTCAGTGGTCTTCAACGGCTGGAAAGGAGACGAGGACAGGACAGTTGTGAAAATCGGGAACGGCGCGTACGTGGAATACACGGACAGCGGCGACACCGCGCACAAGGTCCCATTCTATCTCCAGCAGAGCAACAACGCGACACAGGGAAGTTTCGTCATCGACAAACAAACCTTTTACTACAAGACAGTGGAAACTGACACAAACTTCCAGATTGACGCGACAACAGACCTGTTGAACGGAATAGCCGTAATGGGAGTGGACGGAAACCTGATAACTGATGAGGGTAAATGGACGCCGACAGCAACGCTGCAGACAAAGAACGTTGACTTGAACGGAATTAACTACACGTGCACAACCTACAATGCAGGCCCGGCTTGGGACTTCAACTGCATAGCGGACGGATACTTCAGGGTTGCAACAGAGCAGTTGTCCTCGGCAGGCGACGACGTATACATCGGCTACAGCACTGCAGACACAACCAACAGCACGTACTGGTACGTCGACGATGCCAACAACGGGGTCACAGCAGCAGGAAGGGCAACAATACCTTTGACAGGCTCAGGCACGAACAGCAAGGTCTTCAAGTATGCGTTCATGGAGAACACAACCTACGGCGACCTCTGGCTGTTGCTTGACGCAACAACCAACTTCGACCTCCAGTACTCAAAGGACATACAGCTGTACGGAACAGACACAGGCGAAGACGGCGTAGTCAACGCAACCTACTACCTGCCAAACGAACTTGATCTCGGCGGCGGCGTTGTGAACAACTACTATGTCGCGACATTCGGAGTGAAGGACAACAGCACAACAGGGACATGGGACACAAGAGTGTACATCGACACAGCCGAAGACAAGTTCCCGTCATATCCGAACTCCAACCTGTCATGGTACGGCAACGACGTCAACTACAATGACACCACAGAGACCTGGGTATTGCACCCGGACACACCGGACAGCTACACGGCAGCAGCATACACCGACTTCGGAAGCAAGTTCAGCACAACCGCTGGCTACTTCGAAGCAAGCATGCCACAGAACCAGGAAAAGCTGGACATGGTTGTAAAGGGCTTCGGCGCCGAGACAACCACGACAGGCGGAACCTCGTTCTGCGCGACAGGCTGCGACTACCCCTCACTCCAGTCGGGAGTCGAACAGTTGGTGGACACCACAAGCTACGTGATTGAAAACATAGCTTGCGAAGCGTGCACCTGCGCTGCAGGCGGAAACGTCCTGGCAACAGATGTTGCAGTCTCGCCAAACGTGAAGACAGTCAAGGACCTCAAGAAAATAGGCTCACAGATTGTCTACACGGACGACTCCGCGCCAAACACCGGCGTGGTAATAGTCGGCGGGCACCTCGTCAACAAACTCGCTGCAAATGCAACATTCGCTGACGGCTTGACCTTAGCGGAAAAGCTGACAGCTGCAGGCGAGACTGTTGTCGCGGTAACCGAGGACGGCGACTGGGCTGTTGCAGGATTCACTGCAGGCGACACAGCAGACGCTGCCAAGGAATTCATCGACCAGCTCGATGCGGCCTTCGGGTAAATAAACATCAAGCAAGAAAAGGAAATTTTTTTCCTTTTCTTTTTTCTTTTTTTTCTTCTTTTTCTTTTTTTATTTTTTTTCCGCAGCCATGGGCGGCGCCGGTGCGCCTGGGAATAAAAATGTTTTTGCCCAAATTGTATTGGTCGGAGGGAAAGAATGGATTGCAGGAAAACCGCTTTTTTGGCAGTTGTCGCCCTGGCAGTGCTGATTTCACTGTCCCTTGCCGGCTGCAGCCAGCCTGAGAAAAAGCCGGCATTTGAATGGGGTGCCGGAAGCGCTTTCTACCAGTCCGATGCCGGGGAGCCGAAGGAACTGTTAAGGGGCTTTTCCATTGAGCCAAAAGTGGTTGTTGCTGCAGAACTCTGGCTTGGCGAGCCAGGAAAGAATGCCGACATATTCAACAATGCCTTCATCCCGTTTTATGCGGTGGTTGCAGGCAATGACAGGAATGCAATACAACTCATAATTTTCAAGGATTCAGGCGGGCAAATCTCCAAATGCCATACGAATTACGGGGATGTTAAGACGCAGGAAGTGCTCGGAAGGGCTGAATGCGAGGCTTTTCTTGCTGCAGAAGACCATAATCTCACGATTCTTTTCAGGATCCCGGATGCTTCCTTAAGCCGCTCTGTTATCTGGCTTGATTCCAGCAGGGCGACAGTCAGGGCCAAAAACACCGAAGACCTCGTGATATTGTCGCGCTCGCTTGCCCTGCAATTGTATCCTAATGCCTCTGAAATCCTGGAGAAAACAAAGGAAAAGCTCGGGCAGCTGGACAGCAATAAAACAGGAACCCAGTAATGGCTTTTGGCTTATCGGCCGGCAGCCGGCTGCAACGGTGGAATAATGGAAAACGCCAAAAAATTCATTTCAATCGCAATCCTTGTTCTCGCACTGGTTTCGCTAGCGGTCCTGGCTCTCGGTTTTTTCACAGGCGCTTTCGGCCTTATCATGGCATCGAACCTTGCATTTTTCTTTCTCAGCCTTGCATGCTTCCTTTTTTCAATAATTGCCTGGCTTTCAGGCTGGTGCCTGCTTGTGATGAAGCGCGGCAGAAGGCAGTTTGGGAAAGTTTTCGGCGCAGGCTTTGCCTCGGTTTTCGGCGCCCTCACCCCGATACAGCTCGGCTCTGATGTTTTAAGGGGCTTGTTCCTGAAAGAGGAATTCAATGCCAATTTTTCCGAAGGGTTTTCGGCCTCGATGATTGTCAAGGGCTTAAAATTCAGCATCCTTTCCTTTGTATCTGTATTGCTTTTGTCTTTTGCGCTGTTTTCCGCAGCAATAGACGCGTCGCTTGCCCTCCCGCTGTTTTCAGGCCTTTTTGTGGTGCTGCTTGCTTCGCTTCTTTTCCTGCTGCCTTTGGACAAAAAAACAGGGCACAGGATTTCGCGCCTTTTCGGCAGCCTCTCGAAAACAATCCATTTCCTGAAGCCGCTTGAAAAATATTTCCTGGATTATTCGGAGTTCCTTGGGGAATTTTCAGGCAGGGCATTGCTTGCAACAATGCTTTTTGCAGCAGTTTCATGGGCTTTCGAGTTTGCCTCGCTTTTCTTTGCATTTGCAGCGCTTTCAATCGGGGTTTCGCCGCTGCCGCTGGCAGTGCTTTTCGTCCTGCTTGCCCTGCTTGAAAGGGCGCCGTTCCTGCCTCGCGGCATCCTGCTCGTGGAAAGCGCAGGCTTTGCATTCCTTTCCTTCCCGATAATCAGCGCCTCAAGGCTGTCAGTGGCAGAAATAAGCTCAGTCCTGATAATATACGATGCCTCAAGATTGATTTTCCCTACGGTGGCATCGCTTTTATTTTATTTTTTGTGGAAAAAATCAAGAAAAAGCACTGCCAGGGCAAAGATTTAGGCCTGCAAGGCAATTTATGGCGTTGAAATGCAGGCAGCTCTTGTGTGTTTCTGCTTGCTTCCCCACTACAGCAAGGCTCAGGCAGCATGGGCACAATGGCGGCAAGCGCGTTACGACCGACAAGAGGCTGCAATGTCTTGAGGCAGGACTGGTTCAGGCAAGCAATACGAACACAATGCAGCAGTTTGCAATCAGTATTGCCCATATGAGAAGGACTATCCTGCTTTCGCCCATCGGCCCGAAGATTTTCAGCAGTATTTTTGCAAAATCGTATTTCCTGCTGCCTTTGCCTTTTGCAGGCAAAGCGATTTTCTGGCCAGGGAGCAGGCTGTAAGGCAATGCTTTTCTCTGGCTTGGGTCAGACGGATTGGTCAAAAGCTTTGCAGTGAAATCTATGATGTGCGGGATAAAGAAAAGGAATGACACCGCCATGAGCCTGAAATCCTGGGTCAAAACCATCAGGCCTGCAAGGCCTGAGCCTATGAGAAGCGTGCCTGAATCCCCAGGAAACACTTTTGCCGGGAATGCATTGCAGGACAGCAGTGCAAGTATTGCGCCGCCCAAAGCAATCGCAAGCGGGAAATATGCAGTGTTCCACAATAAAAGCGCAAAAAAAGCCGAAAGGATAAAGCCTGAGCCGACCTCCCAGCCGTTCAAGCCTGCAAAAGTGTTTTCAAAGCTCGCTATCCCTGCAAGGAACAGCGAGGCAAGGATTATTTCCTCGGGTTTTTTGAAGAAAAGCGCTGCAAAAGCGAGCGAAATAACCGCTATGATGAGCGCCCTGTACCTCCATTTCCTTGTTTCGGAAATGAATTTGGGCTTGGTATCGTCGAAAAATCCCACCAGCGAAAAGCATGAAACCATGAGCGCCCACAAAAGCACATTCACGTCATTGAACAGCGCGAAAAAGGCCAGGGCGCAAACCCATGCAGGCAGGAGGAGGGCAAGCCCTGTGCTTTCCGGTATCTTTTTCAGGCCTGGCTTGTTGATGTCTATGCCTATAAGCCCTTTTTTGAAATTCCTTGCAGCAACCCATTTTACAGCTATCAGCCCAAGCACAAAGGAAACCGCAAAGAAAGCGGCTGCAAGCATTTCCTGTCCAGCCATCGGTCCACCAAACGCTATAAAAGTAATTCAAAACATTTATATTTGGATTTTCGCCCTGTTTTTGAACTGCGGATTAAGGAAACTGCCCGGATTTATATCTGGATTTTCCGCGGTTTTCCGGCCTTGAAATTCAGGGAATCGCTTCAGGGTTTTTCAGGATTTCATTCAATACAACTGTCGCATAAGCGCCTTTTCCAAGGTCGAAAGAAACAGTGCAGAAGCGCTTCCCTTTGAATACATTGTCATCGCCGGTTTCAAGCAGGCACAGTTTTTCAGGCACAATCATTATTTTCCGCCTGGCACCCCTGCTCGAGCACTCCTCCAATTTTTCAAGCTTGAAATCCGCAAATGAAACATCCTCTTTTCCCATCACTGCCCTTTCGATTTCCCCGACCTTTCCAGGGGAAAAGCTTGACTCATAGCCTGCAAGGAGACCCAATGCAATGCCGCCCTCCTGCGGTTCGCCTTCCAGCGCCTTGAAACCGATGCCCTGCCTTATCCTTTCCCTCAGGATTTCATTATAAAGATGGGACTGGAAAGCGTGCGTGAACAAAAACCTGAGCCTTAAAGGGATTGCCTGCAGTGCGGCAGCAAAATCCTTGGGGTCATGGCACAATGCGTTCAGCATTGCCCTTTCATACCTGTATTTTTGCGGGAATGCCTTGAGCGCGGCGCGGAAATCCATTGTTTTCGCAAGATTTGCCCTTGCCTCCTTCACTTCGGGTTCCTCGCCTTCGCTTCCTGCCGCAAGATAAAGCATTGCGGCATTCTCCAGGTTTCCCTTCACGATTTCCTTTCCGACAAGATGGCTTACAGCGCGGATGCCGCCGAACCTCTGCTCGCCGAAAAAATTCGCAATGCCGCCCTCCATTTCCTTAAAGCAGTCCAGAACCCTTTTTTCGGCTTCATCTTTTTCAAGGCCGATATCCCTTATTGTCAGCGTGAACCTGTTCCCCTTGTGCATGCCCAAATCTATTTTTTCATTGCTCCATTCCGCATTCCTTAATCTTATCCCGCCCGGATGGAAGTTTTCCACAAGCTTCACGTCGGGATTCCATATGCTGATTCTCTGGCAGGTCACAGCGCGCTTGTCCTTGATTCCAGCATACCCTATCCTTTTCCCGCTTGCCTGCAAAAACCTTGACATTTGCTTTATCACCGAATGCAAATCCTTGTTTATTTTTTCAAGGTCTAAGTGCAGGTAATCCTTGCCTGCAGGCTTTTCAGGTATTTTCAGCTGCTCGTATGAGGTTTCCCCTGAAAGGAAGGCTTTTGCCTCGCAAATTCCTCCATCATTCAGGATTTCTTCGACCACAAAATCAGTGTAAAGCCTTTTGATTTGCCCCCCGATGCCAGGGCATTTCGTATAATAAAACGCTTCTTTTCCCATAAAAACCATTTCCTCAGGCCAGGTCATCTGTAGCGCAGTATTGCGCCTATCCCGCCGAAAGCCTTCAGGAACTGCATTCCCTCATCGGTATCGGTGCTGATGATGCGCGTTTCAGCGCCAATCCTTTCCGCCATTTCCTGCAGGTAATCAATGTATTCCATTTCCTCGGCGTCCTCCATTTCAGCGCCGCATTTTGCGCACTTCCTTCCTGTGACCTCTGACTCGGATTTGGCGATTTTTTCCTCCCTTGACTGGCACTTCGGGCATTCAAGCATGAAAACAGTTTTCTCCAGTTCTTCGCTGAGCAAAAGCGTCTTTACCTGGCCTGCACGGAGCGCTTCAAGCACTTCCTTTTCGCCGTAAGCCGCAAGGCCGGTCTTGATTACGTTGCGCATGAACTCCTGCACGATTTCCATTTCCCTTATCACTTCGGCTTCCTTCAAAACATCAGAGGAATTGTGCACCAATTCCCTTATCCCTGATTCGTCAGTGTAAGAGGTGTTCACG
Source organism: Candidatus Iainarchaeum sp. (assembly GCA_026396995.1). Lineage (GTDB taxonomy): Archaea > Iainarchaeota > Iainarchaeia > Iainarchaeales > DTGL01 > JAPLVS01. The sequence continues at coordinate 9,092 of JAPLVS010000044.1, read as the reverse complement.
ATGCCTATTATTTTCGCCTTTATCCTGTGGTCCAAAAGCCCTTCCTCCAGGAAATAATCCTTGGTCATTCCAGGGCCGCCGATTACAATGCCCTTGAGCTTATCAACATCTTTCACGAAAATCTCGTTCATTTTCTCGCTGATTTTGACGTAAAAATTGTGCTCTGCCTCGTGCCTTAAGTGCTCGAACCTTTTCGCAGACTGCCCTCCTGCCCTGAACTTGCCTGCAACCCTGCTCTTGAACTGGCCGATGATTTCGTATTTTTTGCCTGACAGCAGCGCGACTGTTGCCTCATTCTTGTCGATGGTCAGCAGGCCGTAAACCTCTGTCGGCCTTGCCATTGCCTCCAATGGCTTGAGGTTGAATTCTGAATCGCACCAGTAAAGCTTTGTCTCAAGCTTCTTTATCGGCTTTATCGTGAACAGCTTTATGTCAGATTTGCCTTCCTGCTGCGAGACATTTCCAGAAAAAACCGCAAGCCCTTTTTTGGGAATATTGAAATCTATTCGCTTCAGGAAGTTTATCACTTTCTTGAGCGCGCCCTGCACGTTCTTCCTTGTGTTCGAATCCTTTATGTTCGAGCTCTGGCTTTTTTCTTCTGTCAATTGGTTCATCACAGAAGAGCGGTCAGCACCGTACGGCACGTAAACAGAAATCAGCTCTGTGCCTGAACCCTTTTTTATGCTTTTCAGCTTCTTCATTTTTTTCGCGAAAAGCGTTCTCTCGAGCTCGCTTGCCTGCTCTTCTTCCACTGCCATTTTGGACAATTCCGGTGCATTTTGAACCAATTTCTTAAAAAAGAGGTTTCAAAATATTTTTATATACAGAAAGCATTTATAGTTAATGATTTGCGGGCTTATATCAAAGGACAAAAGTAATCGTATAAATTTGTCCTTTGATAGCTATCAAAAGACATTTAAAAAAGACCATCATTAATGTCTTTTGATATTAAATAGCCTCAGGACCATATTTATGTTCGACGAGGATTTCTTCAAAATGTACAACGAAGGCATGGAAGAGCAAAGCCAGGGGCGGCAGCAGGGCGATGGCTCTTCTGGCCAGATTGAAACTATTTCCTTTGGAACCCCGAAAAAAATCTTCGTGCTCTCGGTCGGCGGCTCGATCCTTGCGCCAAACAAGCCTGACGCCGCATTCATTTCAAAATTCGGCGAATGCCTTGAAAGGCTTTACAAGGAAGGATATCGCTTCGCTCTGGTTGCAGGCGGCGGCCAGACCGCAAGGAACTACATTGCGGCCGCCAAGGTCCTCGGGGCCAATAATTTTGCCCTTGACGAAATAGGGATCCAGGCCACGCGCCTGAACGCATCAATACTCATACAGGGCATCGAGCGCGCCTATCCCGAAGTGCTCACAGATATCCGCAGGGCAAAAGAAATAATTGCAATCGGCAAAATCCCTGTCTTCGGAGGCCTTATGCCCGGATTCACCACTGATGCTGTCGCTGTCCTGCTCGCCGAATTCCTTTCAGGCGAATGCGATGTTGAATACATCAACATGACCAACGTGGAAGGCATTTACTCTTCCGATCCGAACACGCACCCGAAAGCGCGCATGTTCGAAAAGGTTTCCTTCGAGCGCCTTTTGAGCCTCATGAAAGTCGCGGAAAGCAAGCCAGGCCAGAATCTGGTCATAGACATGCCTGCCTGTATGTTCCTGAAACGCTCCAAAATTCCAGGAATTGTCCTTGACGGCAAGGACTTAAACAACTTCGAAAACGCAGTCAAAGGCAATGAATTCGAAGGCACAAGGATTCTTGAAATGGAAGACTGAAAAGCGGTTTCATTTGGCTGCTTTTCTAGTGCGCTCGGCTTTCATCCTTTCAACTATTGCTGCTTGGACTTCCTTTTGCCGCTTCAACCTGTCAAGTATTACTTCTCTTGGCGACAATTCCCTTACAAGCTGTATGCCTTTCTTTGTAAGGCCGCCTTTCCTTTCAAGGTAGCCTCTCTTTACCATTTTATATTCCCAGCCCAGCAGGTTCCTAGTGCTGTAATTTTTAGGCGGGTTTGCTACAAGCAAAATAAAGCCATCTTCGCCGTGCCGTCTGAGAGTTCTTGATAGCGCTAAACTGGGGATATAGCTGCGAAGAGCCGGACTTCTCAACATGACTGAACTCATTGCCCACATCATTCCAAGCATTGCCTGCTGCCAATATGGGACACCAGCTTCGCTAGATGCTACTGCGATTTTTTCACCAAAACGATGCTTTCTCAGGGCATTTTTATTGTTTTCAGCGATTGGCTCCCCGAAATCCATAGCAATTCCAATTGCAGTTTTTTTTGAATCAGTTTTATCTCTTAATGTGCCAATCAGTTTGGCCTGCTTTTTGCGCGTGGCGGTTTTTTCCGCATAGTTTTCCCGCTCCAACAGATCGGAAGCCGAATGGCCCAATTCGTGCTCCAGTAGCTCCCTGCCAGGCTGCCCAAAAATACTTCCACTATTCCTATAGTTAATGCCGCCGTATCTCAGGCTGGGAAACCACCCCAAATAAAGCGGCGCCATTTCAGCCATTGGGATGCCGTAAATCTCTGACATCCTTTTGAAAACATTCCTTGAAAACTGAGGCATCCTGTGCATCGGCAACGGCCTTCCGGCCTTAAGACGGACAGGACGCCATTTCTCCCTGTTTTTTGGAATTGCCCTTTGTCTCTTTCTGCCAATCGCAGCCATGACAATCTTTTCCTTTCAAGGTTTTTTTTATGCATTGCTTTCTTTATGTCAGATTCTTCCGTCCTTCATTTTTGCGATTTGCACTTCCTTGCCTGTTTTGCCCTTTTGAAAATCATTTCCCTTGGCTGGAGCGAGCGCGCCAGCTGCATTCCTTTTCTTGTCATTCCGCCTTTTTTGAGCAGATAGCCTTTTGCAACCATTTCGCGCTCCCATTTGAACATTTTGCTTGCCTTAAAGTCCTTCGGAGGATTAACAAAAATAAGGATTAGCCCGTCGACGCCATGCCTCCTGAAATAGCCCCCTGCCCTATAAGCGGTATAGAGTCGACTAAATCTTGTTGCTCCTATCACGCCCCCGCTTCCCATTAGCAAATAAGGCCAGGCAGGGTTACGTAATAGAAGCAGTTCGAGCCCGACTACAACCGGCAAAGTGGAAGCTATGAAACCGATAGCCGTGTTTTTTCTAAAACCTCCGCCATCCAGCCATTGCCTTTTATGGGGGGCTCTGGCAGTCAGTTCATCAATCCCGTCTTTTTTTCCAGCATGTTCATAAAATGCGTTTTTTTGTTTGCCTTTTTGGGTCGGCGCTTTTTCAGCATTCGGCATCTTGGCTTCTTCAGCCTCCCCCTTAAGGGCCTGCCTTTCAGCATAATTTAAGGGGGCAAGCAGATCTTGGTTCGAATGAACCAATTCGTGCCCTAAAACAGCCTGCTTGGTAGAGCTCCTGATTTCGAAGCTAATTCGGTTACACATGCCTCTGGCAAACCGTGTTTGGGTCTTGCCGGCATACACTGTTTCCATTTCCCTTACCGGAATTCCCCAAATCTGGGAAATGCGCTTCACCATTGCCCTTGGCACAGGTGGCATTGCATCCAAAGAAATCGGCTCGCGCGGTTGCAGATTAGGGCGACGCCATTTTTGCCTTTTTGCAGGCAGCCTGCGCCTTTCCAGCACTTTATTCGGCATAAATAAGATACGACTTTTTTTCCTTAAAAAGGCTTCCAGGGCATTATTCCAGCGCTTTTTCCTTCTGTGCTTTCTCCCTTTCCAGCATTACCTCTTGCACTGCTTTCCAGCGGTTGACTCTTTCAAGGATGACTTCTCTTGGCTGCAATTCCCTGACCAACTCCACTCCTTTCCTTGTAAGGCCGCCTTCCTTTGAAAGATAGCCCTGCCTTATCATTTGCCTTTCCCAGAACCAAATCCTTTCAACTCTGTGTTTTTTCGGTGGTTTCACCGAGAGCAGGATGAATGCATCGGCGCCGTGCTTTTTGAAGCAGTGGTTGAGGCCTGCTTGGATATACACTAAGCTGGCTGCCTTTGCGGCTATAACTGCGGCAAAATAACCGGAGTATGCCTTGCGGGCCCCTGGATTTGCCAGGCTTGCGATTTCAAGAAGAAGAATTGTTGTGGGGGCGAAACGGAACAACAGCCGATAAGGCCCAATGGCCCACAATTTTGACTCTGGGGCCTTGTCGAAAGTTGGCAGGTATTCATTGAATCTGCTTTCCCTGCTCTGTTCCAATCTGTTCTTTAACGTGGCCCTACGTCGGGTCTTTCTTTCCTCACCGCGCAAGATAGCCTCTTGAGCCAACCAAATTTGCCTTCTTTGCTCAACGCTCTGCCTGGTCAATAGTTCTTGGTCCCTATGCAGCTTTTCGTGAGATAAAGCGGCAGGTGAGCCTGGAACTGTTGTAATGGCTCCTGTTCGCGGACTAAAACTGCCGGCAGTAGTGCCCAACCAATTTATCTTTTTTTTTGAAAGAACTAAATCCGGGTTCAGTTCTTCCAAGGAAATGTCGTAAATTTCCGAAATCCTTTTGGCAACACTGGCCTCATCGCCCCAAACAGGCCTGCGCTTCCTTTGCCTTGCCGGAGGGCGGGGCTTGACTCCTCCTTTCCTTTTTTCCAAAGGCTTCTTGGCTTTCCTTTTCCCGAACACTGCCATAAAAATCTCTATCTTCAAACGCCTTTTATACCATTATTGCATGGCTTCCTGCATTTCTTCCGCGCTCACCAGATGGCGTTTCCAGTGCACCGCGTCATCGAGCACTAGGCGCGGGCAGGCAGTGTTCACAAAGCATTCGAGGTCCAAGCCCAAAACAAATTCTTCCCTGATTTCATCTGAAACCAGAATCAGGGCCTTTTTCCTTTTCTTTTCAGCCAAAGCCTTCAATTCCAGCGCTTTCCTGATATTCATCTGCCCTGGCTTTGTGGAAACAAGGATGCCGAAGCTCTTTGCCTGTCTTGCAATTTCAATCCTTGCAATATGCCCTCTCTCAAGCTTTTCTACTTCCGGGTGCTCTATTTCGGAAACAGAGCCGGCCAGCGGGTTCAGCATGAAAACAGCCTTCCGCGTCCTGTAAGCGATTCCAAGCGGGTGGAACCTCCCGTCGCCCACAAACACAAGGCAGTCTGCCTTCCCTGAAACGTTCTGCGCTGCAATCGTGTTGCATCCCAGCACCTGGCCTTTTTGCATGGAAGGCGCTTTCCCGATAAAAACCCTGAAGCCTTCCAATTCCAAAAGTTTTTTTGCTTCAGGCAGCCATCCAAGGAACTGTGCAGTGGAAACCAGGCCGATTTTCCAATATTGCCTCCCCTCGATTTTTTTCGAGAACGCTTTCACGAGCTTTTTCAGAAGCGGTTTCCTCAAAGGGTAATGGAGCGGGACATAAACAATGTTTTTCGATTTTAAGAATGCGGTATGCCCGAAATGGATTGCCAAATCAGCGCCGAGGGCTTTCGCCTCGCCCAGCGGAATATCGCATGCCCCATAGCAGGGCTGCACTAAAGTTATTGTTTTTGCGCCGGTTTTTTGCTCGATTTCCTTCGCAATTTCCCTTGTTTTCGGCTTTAAACCTTCAGGAACCTGCAAAACAACAAGCTTGGCTTTTTTCCTGCGGATTGCCTCGATTGCTTTGCCGAGGCCGAATTCAATCTTTACCATGCTTTTCCTTTCCCTTCAGGCCTTCAAGTATCATTTTCTTTTCTTCGACAAGCACCACGTGCTTTATGTGCTCGACTGCGTCGATGTTCGCTGAAAGCGAGTCGATGCCGTAGCGAATCAGTTTCGAGACCATTTCAGGGTCGCTTGCGGCTTGGCCGCAGATCGAAGTTGTCACTCCGGCGGCCTTGCATTTGTCGATTACCCTCTTGAGCGACCGCAGTATTGCGGGATGCATTTCGCTGAAGCCTTTCTGGATTCTTTCATTGTTCCGGTCTATGCCGAGCGTGAGCTGTGTCAGGTCGTTTGTGCCGAACGAAATGAAATCAATGCCTTCGGCAATCAGTTCGTCTATTACCCAGACGCTTGCAGGCGTTTCAACCATTACCCCGAATTCCAGTTTTCCTTTTTCCCTTTCAAGGCCGATTTCTTTTGCCATCTCTTTAGCTTTCCTTACTTCCTGCTCTGAAATCACGAAAGGCAGCATTATGCCGATATTTGTGTACCCTTTGTCCAGGAGCTGTTTTATTGCGATAAACTGCGCCCTTAAAAGTTCAGGCTCATCCAAGTCCCTTCTTATGCCGTGCCATCCGATCATGGGATTTTCCTCGCCAGGCTCTTTCTCGCCGCCCTTGAGGTTCCTGTATTCGTCGGTCCTTGCGTCGAAGGTCCTGTACCATACAGGCTTGCCGTTGAATTGCTTGAGCACTGCCTCGATTCCGTCCCTTACCGCTCTTATAAGCATGTCCCGCCTGCCCATCCGCAGGTATTCCGCTGGATGCACGCCTGCGGCAGTAATCATGTGCTCCGCCCTCAGCAATCCCACGCCGTCTGCGCCTGTTGCAGCGGCTTTTTCCGCGGCCTCGGGCAGTGCGACATTCACTTTCACTTTTGCCGAGATTTTTTCAAGCAGTTCCTTAAGTTCAATGGATTCCTTTTCATAATCGCTTTCGCCCATTTCCTCTGCTTTCTTTTCCCCGAATTCCTTCACAACCTCTTTTGCCTCAGGCTGTTCGGCGAGCTTTTCCGATTCCTCTTCGTCGCGCTCTTCGGCTTCAAGCGCTTTTTCGGCGTCCTCCCTTTCCTTTTCCACTGCCAGGAGTTCTGCCATCTGCTCCTTTATTTTTTCCTTCATTTTCCTTTCGTCTTTGATAAGCGTTGCAATGCCCATAAGGCCAGGCTTCGGCTCGCAAACCATGGGTTTCAGCCTTGCCGGCTTCTGGATTTTCGGCTGTTTTTTTATCTCTATTTTTATCGCATCCTCCAGCCTGTCCACATCCTCGAGATGGATGATTTTTTCCTCTGTTTTTTTCTCGACCTTTATTTCAACCTGCCCTTCATAAACAAAGCCATTATAGCCGTTAAGCGTGACAACCTGGTTGTCGTGCAGTTTCCTTGTGGCATCGCTGGCGCCGACAATACAGGGAATTCCTAATTCCCTGCTCACTATGGCTGCATGGCAGGTTGTGCCGCCCTCGTCGGTTATTATTCCTGCCGCCTTTTTCATCACAGGCACCCAGTCTGGATTTGTCATTTTCGTGACAAGGATGTCGCCTTCCTTGATTTTTTCGATATGGCTTGCTGTCGGCACAATCTTTACCTTGCCTGTTGCAATGCCAGGCGATGCAGCCAGGCCGTCAATCAAGACCTTTGCATCTAGCGCTTCAAGGGCTTCCCTTCTCCCGCGCTCCTTTTCAACCTTGTCTTTTAAGCCGAGGGTTGTGATTGCACGGCTTTGCAGTATGAGAACGCTGCTTTCCTCGATTCCCCATTCTATGTCCTGCGGTGCGCCGTAATGCTCTTCAATCTGCTTTCCGAGCGCCGCAACCTCTATTATCTGCCTGTCTGAAAGCTTCTGCTTCCTGCCCTTGCCTTCAGGCAGCATTATTTTCCTGTTGGCTTTTCCGCCCCTGATAAGCTTCCATTCCTGCCTTCCTGTCTTTTTATCCAATAATTTCATCCTTCCCTTGTCCACAATATAAGTGTCCGGCGTCACGCTCCCTGAAACAATCGCTTCCCCCAAGCCGAAAACCGCTTCAATAATGATTTTCGAAGTGTCGCCTGTCGGCTCTGCAGTGAACATTATCCCGCTTACCTCGGAATTCACCATTTTTTGCACTACAACCGCAATGCCGACCTTTTCAGTTGAAAAGCCCTGCTTTTTTCTATAGTATACTGCGCGCGCAGTGAACAGCGAAGACCAGCACTGCTTCACCGCCCTTACCACCGCCTCTTTTCCCATAATGTTAAGGTAGGTTTCCTGCTGGCCTGCAAAGCTTGCCTCAGGCAGGTCTTCTGCGGTTGCCGAGCTCCTTACCGCCACATAAGGCAGTTCGGTGGAAGTGAGCCAGGCAAGCCTTGATTCGCCCAATTTGGTGTATGCAACCATGATTTCGTTTTTGAGTGCCTCGTTCATTTTGGTTTTCTGCACGAGCGCCCTGACTTCCTCGGAAACCTTTTTCAGTTCCTCGGTGTTTTCAACGTTGATTGCATCTATTTTCTGGACTATTTTTGCCTTGATGCCTGTTTCTTCCAAAAAAGCGAAGTATGCTTTGGCAGTGACAATAAATCCGCCCGGCACAGGGAAATTGGCGTTTGTCATTTCGCCTAAGTTTGCGCCCTTGCCGCCGACCAAAGGAATGCTTGTCTTATCCACTTCGGCAAACAAAACAATGTTCTTGTCAGGCATGAATAACAAAAACGCAGAAGAAGTATATTAATGTTTCGAGGAAGCGGCTCGGTCGTCAACTTGGCGGGTTTGGGCTGATTGCTTCATTCCCCTGGTTTCAGAAAAAACCAAGCGGCAATGCGGGTTATTTGAGTTCTTTGTCTTTTCCTCTTTTTTTAGCGCGAAACTCTATTATTAGGGCATAAGCAATTAGGATTATGCATAAAACCAGAAGTATGTTTTCGGACAATTTCCAAGCGTCAAAAGCATTTTTATTTAAACTCCATTTATGCCCTTCAAGCTCAAAAAACTCGTATATTGAAGTAATAATCAAGAGAAGCACTATGATAATCCGTCTATTCCACCGTTCTGAGGGCGTTAGGTTCGGCCTAATCAATATGTTCCATCGTTCGCGAGAGTTTAGCTTTGCCAACTTTTTGTCCTCTTGAGAAGCCGATGCTTGGCCATACAACCAAACAATTCCGCCTATTACGCAAAGGTCGCCAGTAGCCAAAAATAGAAAGAATATGGAAATGGCCGGATCAAGACCGGAGAATAGGGTGAAATAGATAAGGGGAATTAAAAGCAAAGCGGCAATAATCAGTACTTTTTCTTTTCTGCCCATATGGACAATAACTCCTTTCCCCTATTTAATCCTTTTCAAAGTTCAAATCGGCGACGGTAATCGCGGAGGGGGGCAATGACTGCCGAAAGCAAAGGCGCCTTTATTTCTTTCCTTTTTCTTCTTTGGCTTCTTCTTTCTTGGCGCCGCCTTTTTCTTCCTTGCCTT
>JAPLVS010000052.1 GCA_026396995.1 Candidatus Iainarchaeum sp. | reverse complement strand
AAAAAAATATCAAAAAAATTCAAGCGGTCCTGGTTTGCAAGCGCTGCAATCGTGTGCTTCCTGTTTTCCCTTGCGCTTGTGGCCCTTGCGTACTTTTACCCGCTGGCTTACGGCTCGCTGGCCCAGAGCAGCGGGGAGCTGCCGCCTGACCTCCAGCCTGACGCAGGCGACTGGCTGAACTTTGCCGTAACTGCAGTGTACAGGGTCCTGCTTTGCAGCCTGCTTTTCTCGGCAATCTCCCTGTTTTTCGTTTTCACCGGGAGTTTCCTGAAAGAATGGCTTGAAAAAAAGAAATTCAGCAAATACATCTGCCTGTATGTTTCGGTTTATGCCTGCAGCCTGCTGGCCTCGGCATTGTTCCTTTTCTTTTTTGGCTGGGCGCTGCAGGGCACCCTGTATTTCCTTTACTCGTGAGGAGGCAAATAATCGCAAGTAGAAAAGGAATAAAATTGTTCGAAACACAAAATAGGTTATTGTTGCTTTGACGGTTGGTTGAAATGGCTTCGGCAAAAGATGAAACACAAAATGCATATTCGTTTGCTTGGAAGTTGGTCTGAATGGCTTCGGCAAAAGAGCAGTTCATGGTCGTATTCTTCATTTCCATAATGCTCAGCTCCCAGATAGCGTATGCTGCGGAAACCGGCAGTTCTTTGGGTGTGAGCCGCCTGGAAGGGAACGGGCGTTCTGTGGTTTCGCTGGAAGATGACGAGAGTCCGGCGTCTTCGGCGCTTGCCTCGGACTTTACCTGCAGCAGCTCTTCCATGAGCGACTCCGATTCCCAGAAATTCCTTGACCTTTTAAGGGACGGCTTTTTGGGGGCAACCGAAAGCAGCGGGAGCGCTGCAGACACAGCGCGTGAAAAGCTTGCAAACCCCACAATCATAATCCCCATGGGCGACGACAAGAACAATGCCTTGAAAGTCGACATGGCCGACCAGAAATTCGACGCAAACGAAGCCCAGCACATATTCAACGACCACATAAAGGGCCCCTATTCCTACGGCATTGTCCTCACAGACACGCTCAGGGTCGGAAGGTGCGTGGACCTCAAGGACAACAACATTGCATGCCCGATGGAAGGAAAGCAGTTGAGCCTGAGGAATTCAGGCACAGGCTTTAAAAGCGATTTCAAGCCGATAGGGCAGTTTATCAATGACGCATGGGCGAAATACCTCAAAAACCCTATAGTGGGCGCTGCAGAAAAAGTGGGCGAAACAGTCACAGGCAAGGACCTCAACTGGACCCAGAAAGAGCAGGAAGACTGGACAGATGAAGACTACGAGGGCATGAGAAAGTCGATGGGCCTGCCTGCGAATTCCGCGGAGGCATTGAAGGAAACCGCTGCCTCAAGCGACATCAACGAAACGCAGGTCATGACAATGTCGAGGCTTGTAAAGGACATGATTGCAAACTCCATCCTTACAAGCTCTTTTTCCGCTTATTCCCAGACAACCTGCAACACCACGGATTGCATCATAAACGTGTACTCGCTTTTCGACAAATACTACAACAACTGGTTTTCCACTGACATGGTGGTTTCAGCCGGCCTTCCGACACTTGTGAGCAGGGCAAAAAAACTGTTCCTTAACCTCGGCAGGCGCGGCCTTATCCCGAAAATCAAAAAAGTGATAGACGAAAAGGTATTCGACGCCTTCAGGAGGAAGTTTTTGGGCCCTGGCTCTAAATACTACAAGCGGCTCGGCGACAAGATGTGGGCGCTTTCTGAAAGCACGCCTGAAGTAGGCAGGCTCAGGAACTATCTGACGGAATCCACCACCTGGACTGACGGAATGCTTATGGTGAAAAGCAGGGAATTCAGGAACAAGCTTGAAAACGAATGGATGACGCAGGGCGGCTGGTTCGACCAGATAAAAGAGGGAAGGATACAGAAGGACATGTACAAGTTCGCCAAGGACATGGAGCAATGGCAGAAAATCCAGAGGGCAACCTACAATGCGGCAAAGCAACCGTACATGGAAACCCTCAAGCAGTTCGGCCTTGGGCACAATGCAGAGGTCGCGGCAAGAATAGATTTCGGGCAAAAAATCAGCAACCTCGCCACTTCATCCGAATCTTTGCTGCACTTGGACATTCCTGAATGGATTTCAAGGGATGGTTCGACAAGGCTCTATTATTATGCGGTGAAACCGCAGGGCTCTGATGCGACAAGATGGCTCGCCGATGACTCCATAAACATTTACAAGGTAATGGAAAAATTCTCGAAGGACGGCCAGTTCGGGGGCTCATGGGCAAACGTGGGCTCGGCAGGCTTTGAGAGCACCGGGGCAAACCTCAACCTTTACGCGTTCGACAAGAGCGCTGAAAAAATCGGCGAAGTCACAGCGGACGAGCTCAAAACGCATTTCAGCCATTTCACTGACCTCTTCACGCAGACAGACGCCGGCGATGTCATGCCTATAAAGGACGCCACCCTCCCCTATGTTTCGAAAGTGATGACCGGGAAAAAGCCCCTCTTCAAGCAGGCAAACAACCTGAACAAGGTCGCAGAACTGAGCCCTGCGGAATTCGCGCAAAGGCTTACCAACAACCGCAGGCTTGAATCATACTTCGACTGGTACGGCCCTGACAACGCAGAAAAGCTGGTTTACGGCCTGCAGGCAAAAGGCTTTGCAAAGCGCGCCTACACAAGCCTGCTCGACCGCGCAATGATGAACCAGGATGAACTGCTGAAAAATTATTTCGGCACTAAAACCGGGCCCTTCAAGTGGACAGGGCTTTTCAACGCTTACTGGTTTGCAAAAAAGGGCGGCGGGAACGAAGCGCTTTCAGGCTACATGCTGCCTGAATCCTGGCGCGAGGTAAGATGGCCTTTGGGTTCCGATCCTCTCTACAACGACGCCTTCATAGACTTTTTCGCGCACGAAGGCTCAGACCAGGGAGACAAGAACAGTATGCGCCTGCAAAAAATATTTATTAAAGCTTCACAGGCGGCAACATAAGGAACGAAGTGGAAAACCTGGCATTTTACGGCACGACTGAAAACGACTGCAGCGGCTGCGGGATAAACCTCGACACAGGCCATAACTTCCAGTCGTTTTCGGCATTCTTTTACGCAAGCGACCGCTTCAAGTCCTACATGGTCGAGGACGCGGTTTCCGAGGCCGCAAAAAAGAAAGGCAACACGCTCATCACATACTCGCACCACACTAACCTGCAGGGAAAGGAAAGCGGTTCTTCAGGCACAGGCGACATCGACCTGAAGGAAGCGATTGCGAAAAAGGAAACCTGCCAGGACAAGGCACAGGATGCATTGTTCGGCTTCGGGAGGGCGACAGGCGCGTTCTCTAAAGACAGCCCGTTCAAGCCGAGCACAATCGGCGGCGTGCTTGCCGGCGGGGAAAACTTATTGTACGTGGCAGCATTCTGGGCTGGAATCTTCGGAAGCGCACTCCAGCAGTTTGTAATTGCGCCGCAATTGCAGGACTGCGTGGATGTGGACGAAGGCTATTACACGCACATATTCGCGCCCTCGCCTGAAGAAAAGAAAAGCACTGAAAGCAGCGAGGTTCTTTCCACTGAAAAGGCACTGAGCACTGCCGAACAGTTTTCAGGCCAGCTCATCGGAATGTTCAAGTCAGACACCAACTCGTACACTTCAAAAGCTGCCAAAGAGCTTGACAGCCAGGTGCAGTCGTTTTTCGACGGCGCAAGCCAGCAGGACATAGTGCAGGCAACCGTGGAAATACCAGGCTTTTCATCAGGAAAGCTTTCAGGCGAACAGCTGTTTTCTTTCTGGTACAAGGGCGAAACCTCGCCTCTCGAATACAAGACAGAGGGCGTAAAAGTGATCGGTTCGCAGGACGGCAACAAATTCGTCATAGTCGACTTCAACAAAGGGATGGTCTATGTTGTGGACGCGAACGGCAAAATCCTTAGCACCCTCACAGACAACAACATTGCCACTGCAAGCGCATCCACAAACACAAAGATTCCGGCAGAAGAATTCGGGAAAAGGTTCACGGTGGTGGGATTGCCTGATTCCTCTGAATTATTGTTCGAAATGAACACTGAAGGCGACCTCACAGTGAAAATTCCGTCGGTGATAGATTGCCTTGTCGCCGGCATCAAATACCAGTCAGGCATAGAGGCAAAAAGCGAAAGCCCGGATTCCTTCAACCTGACGCCGATATTCGGCAAAGTCGAATCAATTGTAACGGATTCGCATCCATCAATCATTGCCTGGCCTGACGACAGGAGGATTGTTGCGGAAGGCACGCCAAGGCTGATAATCGAAGGCGAGGGAGCAAAAGCAAGAATCCATGCAGACCGCAACACTTATTTATGGAATCCGGACGAAAACATGTTTGTCGGCCTCATGAAATCCATACAGTTCAAGAACGGCGTCATATTATATAAACCGGACACGCACGAGCTCGTGATATGGCTGAAAAGGCACGAGCTAGGGCAATTGTCCTCTGAAGACGTGGCAGGGGCAAGGCTGACGCCCGCAACCTCTGTCAACCCTGACACCAACTGCCCTGAACCCGCAGTCAACCTCGAAGTGCTGCCTTCAGACCTGACAGGCACAACAGCATTCAAGGTGAACGCTTTCAACGAGGCACTCCAGAATGTCGGCCCCTTTACAATCCTTGAAACGCCAACGCGCCGCTTCATATTCTATGCGGCCCTGGAAAACGGCGAGTGCAAGGACCACTTCAGGGTCATAAACAAGGAAACAGGCGAAATCTATGATTCGCCGATTGAAAGCATGACAGTAACACCGAACGGAATCGACATAAAAACAGAGGATGGCAAGGACCACACTCTCGCCTTTGACGCCAAGAACGGCGTGCCCACTGTGACCTACAACAATTATCCGCCTGAAACCCTGACATCAGCGCAGGGCAAGAACGGTTCTTTCTGGTACGACCCGGAAACAGGCATCTGGAATGCCGAAAACGCCCAATTGCTGCCTTTGCTTGAGGCATTCAAGAACGGCGCGCTCACCCAGGTCGGCGCGAACGGCCAGGTCGTCACAAGTCCAGGTAACAACATAATGAACATTTCCACAGGGGCAAGCGACGCCGGTCTCTTCAACCTGCCATCCTGGCCTGAAGGAATGCCTGAAATACTGCTCTGCATTTTCTCGATGACAGCTGCAATGTACTTCCTCGTGTACAGGAAGAAAAAATTCACGCCAGCCTGCTGAATGCAATGTGCTTCTTCGTGCACAGAAAGAAAAAATTTGAGCCAGGCCGCTGACCGCGCAATGTGCTTTTTGGCGTGCAGGAAAAAACAGCGCTGCTGAAAAAAAGAAACAGAATTCTGAAAGGCAGCTAGCCTTCTTCTTCGCTTGATTTCTCCGGCCCTTTTCCGCGCGCTTCAACTCTTGCAGCCGCGGCTTCTGCCTTGCGGGTTGCCCGCGCCAGCCTTTTTCCCTTTCTCCCTTTCAAATATTCGGAAAGCTGTGCGCCTGGCGTAATGCCCTGCCTGCGGCTCAGTTCAAGTGCATTCTTTGCATATTCTGCGCCGAGTATGCCCCAGCCGACCGCCACCCCGCTTTGCTTTTCATAATTGTCTATGATTGCAATAAGCCTGTCCCTGAACTGCGAGCCGAGCTCCCTGATAGTGGCCTCGTCAAGTTTTTTGTCCCAATTGATTCCCCTCTGAAAATCATTGAAAAGCTTTGAGAGGTCGGACTGTGTCTGGGCCACAAGCCTGAGGAATGGGTCTTCGAGCAGTTCGCTTGCCCTGTGCCTTTTCCTTGCCCTCCTGAGCGTCCCGGAGTCACTTGCAATGCCGAAAAAGTTGCCGATATACCCGATGGGATGGCGAATAAGGAAAAAAGGATTCAGAATCCGCCAAAATTTACTCCTTCTTTCATGCCTGATGTGTTGCATGTATTCCAGTGACTGCTTCCGCCCTTTAACATACGCTTTGGCGTCTGCTTCAACCCGCTGGATGTGCTCTTCAAAGAGGTGGGGCAAGTTTTTCTTGAATTGCTCTTCCTTCAGGCCTTCCGAAAGACGCCCTGCGTGCGACCTTGGAGTCCATGGCACATCCCTCAAATACAGGTCAAATTTTTCCAGCAATTCTGTCCTTGCTGCGGCCCTCCTTTCCTCTTCAAGGAACCTGTTCCAGGCTGCGGTCTCATCCCCGCCTGTCTTTCTCACTTCTTCCACGTGCTTCAGGAATCCAGGATAGCCTTCCTTGATATTGTCAATCTGCTCGCGGGTAAGCCTGTCGACTGTGCCCTGCGTGTCGCCCTCGAACCTCCTGATTTGCGTGCGCGGGTAAAGGTTGATGCGGAGCTGGTCGATTACATCCCGCTCCCGCAGGATTTTCTTTGTAGGCAACCTTCTCCTCACAACTCTAGGTTCAGGCATTCAATACCTCGCTTTTTTTTATTCAATCGACCAAAACTGTCCGCCTTCTTACCGGCCTATTGGCTCTGGACTTCAAGTTAACCACTTCAACGTCGATCGGGTTTTGCTTGACAAAAGTTTTCTTTCTCACGTTATAGACGTCAACCACTTCAACCGGGCGGCTTGTTACAATCCGCCTCAGTGGCGCCTTGAGGCGGTGCTTTATTATCGGTCTTGTTCCTGCCATTCTCGAATCACGCTCCTTTTAAAGGTGTTATAAATAATTAACTCCTTCACCTAAATAAAAACCTTTCTTAGGTTTGCTGGGTTTTTTGGGCTTTTTTCCGGCATTTTAAGGCTTTTTCGGGGTGTATGCATTGGTTTAAATTCTTCTCCCAGCCTTTTGTTTTTATGCCTGGGGCTTTGAAGGGCATTGTAAGGAGCGGCTTAGAAAAAGGCTGCCTGTTCCTTTCCATGCCTGAATATATTTCAAGGCTTGAATGCCTGCTCGGCTTCAGGCCTTTCAGCGGCACCCTTAACATCGAAGTGGAAGAGCAATTGCTTGAGGGATTCCTTAAAGGAATCAGGGAAGAAAAAATAGAATCTTTCGAGAAAGGCGGGCAGGTTTTCGGCTGCCTTACGGTTTACAGGATTTCATTCAAGGGCATGAAAGCCGCAATAATCAGGCCTGCGAAGACAGGCCATCCAGGAAACATAGCGGAAATAATCGCGCCTGTGAAACTGAGGGAAGCATTCGCCATCAAGGACGGCGATGCGGTGGAAATAAGCGCTCCGGAAAAGGAAAGCGCGAAAAAGAAAAAGGTGGTCGGATGAAAATCGGAATTGCGGACACGATGTTTGCGCGCGCAAACATGGGCAAAATCGCAATTGATGCAATCTGGAAGGAAAGCAAAAAGCAAGGCTATCCTGTGGAGATGGAGCGCTACACTGTCCCGGGAATAAAGGATTTGGCGGTTGCAAGCAAGAAATTGTTCGATGAAAAGAAGTGCGATATCGTGGTTGCGCTCGGCTTTGTGGGAGAAGCCGAGGTCGATGAAAGGTGCGCCATGGAGGCAGGCATAGGCCTGATAATCGCTGAGCTTTTGAGCGGAAAGCACATTTTGAAGGTGTTCGTGCACTCCTGCGAGTCGAAAAACGGCAGGGAGCTTGGCAAAATCCTGAAGGACAGGGTTGAAAAGCACTCCGTGAACGCCTTGGACCTCCTCTTTGCGCCGCAGAGCCTTGTGGAAAAGGCAGGCACAGGCCAGAGGCAGGGCGCTGAAAACGCAAAACCCCTGTCCTTAGAGTGAATCCTTATGGAGTGAATTTCGAAAGGCGGTTTTATGGTTTCTGTTGCAATCGTGGTCGCTGATTTCAGGAAAGAAATGACCGAAAAAATGCTCTGGTTTGCAGAGAAAAAGGCAAGGGAATTGGGCGCTGAAATTTTGGCTGTTGTCAGGGTGCCAGGCGCGTTCGAAACCCCGCTTGCTGCAAAAAAAATCCTTGAAAAAGGCGAAGCGGATGCAGTAGTGGTGCTTGCGGTCGTATTGCAGGGCGGCACAGAGCACGATGTCATGGTTGCAGAGAACGCCTTCAGGAAAATCGCGGATTTAAGCCTTGAATTCGGCAAGCCTGTGTGCTCCGGAATTATCGGCCCGAGGGTTTCCAAAAAACAGGCTGAGGCAAGGCTTAAGGAGTATGCGGAGCACGCTGCCAAAGCCGCGGTTGAAATGGCAAAATTAAAAATTTAAAAAGAAAACTGGCTGCTGGCACTCAGGTGTACATCGGTATTTTCCGGCTTGGTAGCAGGCCCGCATGTCCGCGTCATGTGTACATCGGCATTGCCCCGCTGTCCTCTAATTTTTTGACAGTTTCATGGGTTCTTTTCATGCCTTCAAGCTGCCTTAACAATGCCTTTTCTGTTTCCTTGGCTTCCTCAAGCAACGGCTCGATGCTCAGGTTGAGGTTGAGGATGTCGTTCAATCTTTTCAGGCATTCCGCTGCGGCCTTGTAGTCTGCGGCAATCTGGACATTGCCAAGCAAAGAGCAGCTGCTGATTTCCTTGTTCTGGGACAATTCGAGGAGGATGAGGGCGGTCACGCCTGTCGTGATGCCGTCCATTACGATTGTCACATTGTGCTTTTTCAGGAGCTCTTTAGCTTCCTCTGAATCGGCTATCCCGTAAACAGTTTCTATTTTCTTGAAATCGCCCTTGGACCTTATGCCTTCAAGCGAGATAACCTGCTTTATGCCTTTCTTTTCCACCCATTTCACTATGGCTTTCGCGACATGCCGCACCATCATTTTTGGGATAATCTGCTCTGAAATTATCGCAGCCAGTTTCCTGCCGCGGTGGATGAAAATCCTTGACGGGTACACAGGCAGGCCGTTGCGTATGCTTATTATCGGGATGAAAAAATTCGTTTCGATGTGGCCTATCTGCTCGAATTTCAGCCTTTCAACAAGGTATTTCACCCCGATTGTGCCCACAAGCCCCAATCCGGGAAAGCCCTCGATAAGCGTGTATCCGGACAAATCTATTTTTTTGTATTCTACGAATTCCACTAATGGTTCGGTCATTTCACTTCGACCTCTTTACCGGGCGCGGGCACCATGCCATTGTGCTGTCGCAGTCGCATAGCCTTATTGCCATGTCATTTCGACCTCGTTATCACAAGGACGCCCTGGTCTTCTTCAACCATTGCGTTTGTAAGCGGGTGAGGGTATACTGCCTGCAGGATGCAGGGCGCTGATGCCCCTGCTGCCGCAAGCGGGGGCGCGCTGACTGTGATGGAAATTGCCTTGGATTCTTTTGCCTTGATTTTCTGGATGAAGTCGCTGTCAGTGAAATAAAGCCAGTTTTCCGTGCAGGTTTCCCTGTTTTTGACCTCTATGCTGAGGTTTGAGATGTCGAGGTCGCCTGTGTTTTTCACGTCCATTGTTTCTATCTTGCTTTCGGGTGAACTGCCTGAAAACCCGATTGACATAGGCGAATCATAGTCAAGCTTGATTGATGCCTGCGCGCTCTTTATTATGTCGATTGAAAGAATGGAATTGACAGGCGCTTCAAGGAACGGGGCTTCTGTCACAATGCTCGCTGTTATTTTTTCTGCGATAGCGCTCTGCGGAATCTGGATTTCGACAGGCTCGGACTGTGTTTTGCCGGCGTCAATCACCGGAATTGAAAGCACTGTCTTGTCTTCCTCTGTCGAGTTTACGAATGAAATCCATTTGAGCACTTCCCCCTTGTCATTTTCTTTGGCCGAGTTTATTTCTATGCTGAGGTGCACGCCGTACAAGGCGAACTTGCTGCCGTTCTTGATTGTGAAGTCAAGCCTTTTCTTGCTTTTCGCGCCGACCGTGGGGTCAATGCCTGAAAAATCAAGGCTTTTTAGGATTGTAACGCTCGGTTTCGGGTAAAGCGTGAACTTTACGGTTTTTTCCTCCTTAATCATTTTGATTGAGACCACCGCTTCCTTCTCCACGCCTTTCGGCGAAACCTGCGAGGCGGCATTCTGCGGCACAGCGCACCCGATATTGAAGTCGGCAATGCTGCCGGCGGCAATATAAATTTCCGCGTCGGCTGCGGTGCAGTTCCATTCCTCGAGCTCCCCGCCGTAACCGAATTCTATTTCCTCGCCAAGTTCGCCCTCATTTTCGAGCGTTGCAGTAATTGTGAAGGCCTGTCCCCCGAAAAGCTGTTTCGGCATGCTGATTTCCTTGATTTTTATATCAATGTCTTTTTCAAGCTTCACTATTTCCGTGATTTTTTCGGTTCCTGCCTTGATAGAAACAGTGGCACTCTTGAACCCGTCGGCCTCGACTGTCATCACATAGTTTTCCGGCGCCAGGAAAAGGCCGCGCTTCAGGGTGAAATTGTAGGACGGCTGGCCGCTTTTCTCGAAGCTGACCACGCCTGAACTTTCCTGTGTTATGGAAACGCTGTTTTCGTTCACCGGCTTGGTGTCAAGGCTCTTTACCTGGATTTCTACAGGAACATATGAGCCTGCAAAATAATCATACAGGAGCCAGCATATGGCGCCGATGACAAGGACAATCACCGCGTATTTCGCTATTTTTTTCGCAAGGCTTTTCCAGTTGTATTCCTCGTAAACCTCGTAACCGTAAGGCTGCTTGTCTTTTTCCTCGCCGACCATAATTGCACCACTGCTAATAAAAAAGCAATATAATTAGCCATTACGCCTTTATTAATTTTTCCCTTAACGATTTCAGGACATGAGCCTAAAGCATGCTGAAGCGCCTCGCCGGCTGGGCGGCGGCGCTGCTGCTGTATTCTGGCAGGCCGGCTAAAGCACGCTGAAGCGCCTTGCTGGATTGGGCGAAGGCAATGCATTCTGCTGTATTTCCCGGCAAGCTAAAGCACGCTGAAGCCTCTGCTAAAAAGGAAAACCGCGGTGCTTAACGGCACAAGCACGAGCGCATAAACAAGCGCTTTTTTCGGCATTCCCTCAATCCATGCAAGGAACACCGAAGCGATAAGCGCATACTCTATTATGTATAAATTGTTAGCGGTGGCTGCAACCGCAAGGAGCTCGGCCCTCTGCGCGCCGCTTGAAAAGCCTGCGATTTCTATGCCTTCAAAATCGAATTCCGAAAC